>JAQGJZ010000260.1 GCA_028290385.1 Enterovirga sp. | reverse complement strand
CGAGCGAGGCCGAGACATCGTCCGCCCGCGCCTCGACGACCACGCCGTGCAGGGTGGGCGCGAGCACGAATTCGACGAAGCTGCGCGCCAGAGGCAGCGCCTGGGGGCGGCCCGCCGCCGTCACGATCCCGACCCGCGCCCCGTCGGGGTCGCGCATCCAATGCACGCGCGAGCCGTCCGCGAGGCCGACCCGGACACGCGCGCGGCCATGATCGTCCGATCCGCGCGACACCTTCAAGGCGTCGGGCGGCAGCACCTTCGGGTTGCCGGTGGCGAGCCGCCAGCCGCTCCCCTCGGCCACGAACCGGGCGGAGGCGGCAGCCGCTTCCGGGAAGCGCAGGACGGTGGCCGTCCCGTCCGACGTCGTCTCGATCGGCCGCAGGGACCCGTCCGGGCTGCCGGCGAGTGCGCTCGTATCGAGCCGGTCCTGGCTGTCGAACACGAGGGTCAGCGCGCCCGCCCTCACATAGGCCGCGGCGGGCGTCCGGGTCCGAAACGGGAAGACGAGCGAGGCTCCGTCCGGCCCGGTCTCGACCCGGGCGACGATCGTTGCCGGCGCAGACACCGCCGGCGCGGAGGTCGGTGTCGCGGCGGCCGGGGCGGCAGGCTGCGGGGGTGCGGGCGGCGGCGGGGGCCTGTCTTCGGCCTTCGCCTGCACCGGGGCCGGCTCCGTTGGCGCGGCTTCGGGAGCGGGCTCGAAGGCGGCCGGCTCGGGCAGTACCTGCGGGGGAAGCGGCTTCGCCACGTCCAGCACGAGACCATCGGGCTCGCGAAAACTCTGCAGCACATAGCCGGGCGCGCGTTTGACCCTGACCCTCAGGCCGGTTCCGGCCGGCGCCGGGTCGAACGCGGCGATCCCGGCCGCGAGCTTCGGCTTCGCACCGCCGTCCTCGAAGGTGACCGGCCCGGAAAAGGTGAGCTCGACCTCGTCGCCGTTCTCCTGGATCTGCACCGGCACGGGCTCCGGCATGTCGAATTGCAGCCGCGTCATGGCCGGCAACTCGGCCATGCGCAGCCGCACCACCTTGGCCGGGACGGCGCGCGGCGCGGCGGCCTTGAGCTTCGCCTCGGCCTGCGCCACCCGTGCGGCCAGTTCGGCGACCACCTCCGTCGGCAGGCCGGGCAGCAGGCCCGTCCAGTTCGGCGGCAAAAGGTCGATGAAGACCCGCTCCGCCGCCTCGAGCACGTTGGCCTTCACGGGCCCGGTCAAGGCGAGGCGCAGCCCCGTCCCGTCCGGATCACGGCGCACCGTCGTGATGTAGGGCGCCATCTCGAGGGCGAGCTTCTCGGTCTTGACCTTGGCCGAGTCCGCGAACGTGATGATCAGGACGGCGTTCGTGACCCGGGCGGACACCTTGGTCGGCTGGTCGAACGTCAGGAGGATCCGCCCGAAGCGGTTCATGTTCGCGCCCGTCACGACCACTTCGCGGGCCGAGGCGGCGCCGGCCGCGAGCCCGAATGCGATGACGAACGGAGCGAGGCGTCCGATCAGCCGGCCGAGGGAAGGGCCGGACCACCGGCCGAGATGGAACATCGTCGGCACCGAGGGATGGGAGCGCGGTTCGGGTTGGGCCCAAGCTGTTTGGACCGGGGCGACCCTAGCGCCCGCGGGCCTAACGGGCGCTTAACCGCATTCAGCGGCGCGATGCGGTCGGACGTTCAATCGCCGGGAGCTCGCCGGCCGGCAGCGCCGCCGCCGGGACGGGCCTGTTCTCGGCCGGGCCGTTCGCGCGCTTGGCCAGGGCGACGGTGAGTTTTTCGGCGTTTTCCGGCGTCATGACGGCCAGGATCTCGGCCATCTTGCGGGCGTTCATCTGGACGACGACGGACAGGAGCACGTCGATCGGCAGCCGGTCGAAAACGCGGGCCGCCTCCTTGGGCTTCATGGTCTCGTACATCACGACGACGTTCTTCAGCGCGGTCGGGTCGGAGCCCGCGGGCTTCGCGGCAGCGGCGGATTTCTGGGATTCCTCCGCCGCCTTGAGCTGGTTCAGGCGCTCCTCCAGCCTGTGCTCCTGCTCCTGCATCAGGCGCTCGCGCGCTTCCATCTCCCGGGAGCGCTGGTGCAGTTCCTCCCGGCGCTCGCCGAGGCGCTCGAGCAGAACCCGCTCGCTGGTCGAGGGGGGCACGAGCGGAGGGGTTCCGTCGGCGGCCGGAACAGGCACCTGCTTGGGCGTGGGCGTGTCCTCCGCCTTGCTCCCGAGCGAGCCGGTCGTGGTCGGCTCGGCGGGTTCGTAATTCGTGCGGGCATGGGACAGCACGCGGCCGAAGCCGGCCTGTGCCGACGGCGCGGCGGGCTTCTGCTCCACGGCCGATCCGATGGTCGAATGCGGCGGCAGCGCAGACACGCCGCGCCCGTCGGCAAAAAAACCGAGCACTTTGAGGCCGAGCAGCGCGACCGCGGCGATGATCACGCCATCGATCAGCCTGATGTTCGGCAGGCTCCGGCGCAGGATCACGCCGCCCGGCTCTCGACGCGGCGCGCGCTCCGGTCGGCCACGGCCTGGGCCGCGGCGATCGCCGCCTGAAGCCCGCTCGAGGCGCGTGCCTCGTCGGGTTGCGACCCAGCCGGCGGCGGGTTTGCGTGCAGGGCCCGGCGTGTCGCATCGAACACCCGCTCGATACGCCCGACGACCCGCTCGCCGGCCTCCATGGCACGGCCGAGCTCCAGCGACTGGCGCTGGGCAAGGTCGATGCGGTCGGAAAGATCGCGGTCACACTCCGCAAGCGTCGTGCGCAGGCCCGCGACCGCGCGTTCGGCCGCATCCGTCGCGGCGACGAGCTCCCCGATCGTCGCCCGCATGGCGCTCTCGTCGGCCTTGAGCCGCGTGATGCGCCGGGACAGTTTTACGGACGAGATGATGGTCGCGACCAGCAGGATGCCGACCAGGATGTCGGCCGCGACGACGACGATGCCGTTCATCGACGGTGACCTGCGGGCAGGCCTGCCGAAGGGCGGATAAGCGGTGTCCCGCCAACCTGTGCGGCGGTCATTGAACGATCACGTCCTTGAAGAGCACGGCTTCGACCCGGGTGGGCGCAACCGCGACGTTGACCCGCCGGAGGAGCTCCTCCCGCAGCCGGTGAATGCCGCCCGAACCCTCGAGGTCGCTCGCGCGCAGCTCGCGCACGAAGACCTGGAAGATGTCCTCCACGCGCGGCAGCAGGGGCTGCACCTCGGTGACGATCTTGGGATCCTTCACCTCGAGCGCGACCTTCAGCTTGAGGAAGCGGGGCCGCTCCTGGTTGGGCTCGGCCGCGAGGTTCACGGTCATCTCGCGCACATCGACAAAGGCGACGGACCGTTTCTCGGCCGGCGCGGCATGGCTCGCGCCGCCGCGCCCGAGCGCCAGATAGCCTCCGCCGGCTCCCGCCAGCAGCAGCACGGCGGCCGCACCGAGGATCAGCTTCTTCTTGCCGCCCTTCGGGGCGCCGGCATCTTCGGCACCGTCCGCGGACGGCTCCTTCGGCTTCTTCGCCATCGCTTGAGTGCTTCCGAGACGCGACTCTGGACAGTCGGGCAGGACGACATCCGCGACCTTGGGCGCGCAGGGTTAATCACGGGTTAAGTCGGCAATTCCTGCCGGGCCGAAACCTGCCGATCGGCCTATCCGGGACAGATCAGGCCAGACCGCCTCGCGCTCAACCGACTGAAAACGCTAGCTTTTTGTTTTCCACACGTTTGGCACGCCGCCTGCCATCAACCTCGTGCCGGGTTCGCGCTGGGGAGCGTCGAGGGTCCGGCGGGGACACATAACGGGAGCGGTTCATGGAGAACGCGCTGCTCGTCGGCCTGTCGCGGCAAATGTCGCTCAGGCGCGAGCTCGACGTCGTCGCCAACAACGTGGCGAACGTCTCGACAAACGGCTTCAAGGCGCAATCGTCGCGCTTCGAAAGCTACATCATGCCGAAGGCGAGCGGGGATGCGTTCAAGCGCTCCGACCGCGCCCTCGACTACGTCATCGACAAGGGCACCACGCTCGACACGTCGACGGGCGCGATCGAGTTCACGAAGAACCCGCTCGACGTCGCCATCAAGGGCGACGCCTTCTTTGCCGTCCAGACGGCCGGCGGGGAGCGCTACACCCGCAACGGCGCCTTTTCACTCGACCCGCAGGGCCGGATCGTGACGAGCGACGGCAACCTCGTGCTCGGCGACAACGGCCCGATCACCTTTGATCGGACCGAGACGGACATCGCGATCGCGCCCGACGGAACGATCAGCTCGGCCCAGGCCCAGCACGGCCGGATCCGCCTTGTCCGCTTTGCCGACATGCGCAGCCTCAAGGCGGAGGGCGGCAACGTGTTCTCGGCCAGCGTCCCGGCCGATCCGGCGGGCGCGACGAGCCGGCTCGAATCCGGCGCGCTCGAGCGCTCGAACGTCAACGCCGTGCACGAGATGACCCGGCTGATCGAGGTCAACCGGGCCTATGCCAGCGTCGCCGGCATGCTGGGCCAGATGCAGGAGCTGACGCGCACCGCCGTCTCCCGCCTCGCCGACGCCCAAGCCGCTTAAGGAGAGCCCCCATGCGCGCACTTCAAACCGCCGCGACCGGGATGGCGGCCCAGGAACTCAACGTCCAGACCATCTCCAACAACATCGCGAACCTTCGCACGACCGGCTTCAAGCGCCAGCAGGTGCAGTTTCAGGATCTCCTCTACGAGAACCTGCGCCGGGCCGGGTCGGCCACCTCCGACCAGGGCACGATGCTGCCGGCCGGGCTGTCCATCGGCTCGGGCGTGAAGACGGTCTCGACACCCCGGGACATGTCGCAGGGCACCCTGAACGCGACCGGAAAGCCCTACGACGTGGCGATCCGCGGCGAGGGCTATTTCAAGATCCGGATGCCGGACGGGGTCGCGGCCTATACCCGCGACGGCTCCCTCAGCCTGGACGCACAAGGCCAGCTCGTGACCCAGAACGGCTATCTGGTGGAGCCGGGCATTACGGTGCCGCAGACCGCGACCGCCGTGACGATCTCGGCCCAGGGCCTCGTCCAGGCGACGATCCCGGGCCAGACCGCCCAGCAGAACCTCGGCACCGTGCAGCTGTCCCGCTTCATCAACAAGACGGGCCTGAACTCGGTCGGCGACAACCTGTTCACCGAGACCGCCGCGTCCGGCCAGGCCGTCGACGGCAACCCCGGTGCGGACGGGTTCGGCAACCTCCAGCAGAGCTACCTGGAGGATGCGAACGTGAACGCCGTCACGGAGATCTCCGGGCTGATCGCGGCGCAGCGTGCCTACGAGATGAACTCGAAGGTGATCACGGCGGCGGACCAGATGCTGTCCTCCACCAGCCAGATGTTCCGCGGCTGAGGTGGCGCGCATGATCCGCAAGCTCCTCACCCCCCTTCTCGCGGCCGCCCTCTTCTGGCCGGTCGCAGCCTCCGCGGCCGACGGTGCCGCCCTGCGCGGCGACGTCGTCACCGGGCGGGACACCCTGACCCTCGCCGACCTCGTCGACGGCGCGCCGGCCGCGATCGCCGACACGCCGCTGTTCCGCTCGCCGGCCCTCGGCCAGACGGGCACCATCCAGGCCCGCCGGGTCGCCGAGGCCGCCCGGGATCTCGGCCTGACGACCGTCGAGACCGGCGGCCGGCTTCAGATCACCGTCACCCGGGCAGCCCGCCAGATCGGGGCCGGCGAGATCGAGGGCGCCCTGAAGCGGGCCCTCGGCGAGAAGCTCGGCTTCGATCCGGCCTCGACCGGGATCGTGTTCGACGGCACGCAGCCGGCGCTCGCCGTCGCGCCGGACCAGACGGGCGAGCTCGTTGCAGGCGACGTCCTGCTCGACAGGCGCTCCCGCCGGCTCTCCGCCACCGTCTGGCTCGGTCCGTCCTCGACGGAGCGGCGCGCGTCGCTGCGCGTCAGCGGAACGGTGGTCGATCTCGTCGATGTCGCGGTCCTCACCCGCGCGCTCGATCGCGGCGACACCGTGCAGCCTGCCGACATCTCGGTCGAGAAGCGTCCGCGCGACGCCGTGACGGCGGATGCCCTCCTGGACGGCCGGCCGCTGGTCGGCCGCATCGCCCGGCGGGCGCTCGGCGCCGGCAGCTTCGTGCGGGCCGCCGACGTCGCCAAGCCCGAGCTCGTGCAGAAGGGCGACGTGATCGCCGCCGTCTACGAAGCGCCCGGGCTCGTGCTCTCCATGCGGGTGAAGGCCAATGAGGGCGGCGCGCTCGGCGACGTGATCAGCATCACGAATCCCGGCTCCAAGAAGGCCGTGCCCGCCACCGTGATCGGGCCCGGCAGAGTCTCGGTCCGTCCGGCCCCGGTCGAACGCGTGGTCGCCGCAGGCGCCCTCCCCACCCAGAACTGATCCGCGAACCCGCGAGAACGCCCATGTCCACGCTCTCCTCCGCGGCCCGCGCCGCCCTCGCCCTCGCCGCCCTCGGCCTCACGCTCGGCGGCTGCGGCTCCCTCGACCGGCTGTCGAATGTCGGCAAGGCGCCGAACCTGTCCTCGATCGAGGATCCGACCGCGCAGCCCGGCTACAAGCCGGTGCGCATGCCGATGCCGAACCCGCAGCCCTCGTCCTACGCGGCGAGTTCGCTGTGGCGGACGGGGTCGCGCGCCTTCTTCAAGGACCAGCGCGCCCAGCAGGTCGGCGACATCGTCACCGTGAAGGTGAAGGTCACCGACAAGGCCAACCTCGACAACGAAACCAAGCGCTCCCGCACCAGCGGCGACAAGGTCGGCGTGCCGAACTTCCTCGGCGCAGAATCCAAGAACCTGCTCCCCGGCTCGGACCCGAGCGCGCTCGTCGGCACCAGCTCGAGCATGAGCTCGGAAGGCACCGGCTCGATCGCCCGGAAGGAGGAGCTGGTCACCAACGTCGCGGGCGTCGTCACGCAGGTGCTGCCGAACGGCAACCTCGTGGTCGAGGGCAAGCAGGAGATCCGGGTGAACTTCGAGGTTCGCGAACTGATCGTCGCCGGCATCATCCGCCCGGAGGATATCGAGGCCGACAACACCATCGACAGCACCAAGATCGCCGAGGCGCGCATCGCCTATGGCGGCCGCGGCCAGATCACGGACGTCCAGCAGCCGCGCTACGGCCAGCAGGTGATGGACATCATCCTGCCCTTCTGACCCGCACCCTTTCCCCGGTGCTGCGGCACGCTCCCCACGTTCGTCGCAGCACCAACACGGCCCCGGCGCTCCCGCCGGGGCCGTTTCCTATGCTAAGTGCTCAGCCCATGGGGGCACTTTCGACAACCTGCATTCGGGCGGGCGCCATGGCGGCGCGCGCGGTACGGCGGGCGCCATGACGACCATCGCGTCCCGGGCGGTCGAGCCGCCGGCATCAGCGCGCACCAGCCCGTATCGCCTTGGGCTGTCCGGGCGGCTGATCCTGCTCACCCTGCTGTTCATGATGGTGGCCCAGGTCCTCGTCTACGTGCCGTCGCTCGCCAGTTTCCGGTCGAGCTGGATCAGCGACCGGGTCATGGGCGCGCAGATGATCGCGCTCGCGATCTCGGCCGCGCCGCCCGACGCCCGTTCGGGCGAGATGAAGGCGCGCCTTCTCGGGGCCGTGAAGGGCGCGCAGGCGATCGGCGTGCGCGGGCACGGGACGGAGTGGCTGCTGACCACCGGGGACGAGTCGCCTCCGCCGGCGAACCGCGAGATCGATCTGCGGGCCCCGCCCTGGTACGGCAGCGTCCGCGGGGCGCTCCGCACGCTGCTCGTGCCGATCCCGGCCGCGACCCGGATCGTGGCGCCTGGCCCCCCGGGGGCGAGCGGGATGGAATGGGTCGAGATCGTCCTCGACGAGCGCCCGGTGCGCGAGGCCATGCTCGCCTGCTCGCGCAGGTTCCTGGTGGTTTCGCTCGTCCTCTCGGGCATCACGTCGGGCCTGCTCTATCTGGCGCTCTACGTCCTGGTGGTGCGGCCCGTCCGGCGGCTGTCGGAAAACCTCACGGAGTTCGCGGCCGCCCCGGAGGACGCCTCCCGCATCATCCGTCCGAGCGCCCGCACGGACGAGATCGGGGCGGCGGAGCGCGCGCTCGCCGGCATGGAGATCGCACTCGCGGCGGAGCTGCGCCAGAAGCGGCGGCTCGCGGAGCTCGGCCTCGCGGTCAGCAAGATCAATCACGAGCTCCGCAACATGCTCACGACCGCGCAGCTCCTCGGCGACCGCCTCGGAACCGTGCAGGACCCGGCCGTCCAGAGGATCGCCCCGCGGCTGATCCGGACGCTGGCGCGGGCGATCGAATATTGCGGCGCGACGCTGGCCTATGGCCGCGTGACGGAGCCCGCGCCGCAGCGCCGCCGCGTGCGCCTGAAGGAGGTGGTGGCCGACCAGCTCGGCCTGACCGAGCTCGGCCACGGCCACCCGATCGCGGTGGTCGACGAGGTTCCGGCCGACCTCATCGTGGATGCCGATCCGGAGCAGCTCGGCCGCGTGCTGCTAAACCTGATCCGCAATGCCGTCGAGGCGCTCGCCCGAGCCAAGACGCCCGAGGCCCGCATCCTGATCAGCGCGTCCCGCGCGGGGTCGATCGTGCGGTGTCGGGTCGCCGATAACGGGCCGGGCATTCCGGCCAAGGTTCGGGACCGCCTGTTCTCGGCCTTTCAGGCCTCGGAGCGGAGCGGCGGCACCGGACTCGGCCTGCCCGTGGCGGAGGAGCTGGTCCGCCTGCACGGCGGGACCATCGTACTGGAGGAGACGCCGCAGGGCGCCTGCTTCTGCATCGCGATCCCGGATCGAACCGCTTCCTGAAGCCGGCGTGACGCGGTCACGGCCCGGCTCGGCGGGCCGTCAGAGGTGTGCGGCGAGGGACACGACGTTGTTGTCCCCGGGCAGCGCCGCCTCGCTGTCCCGGGCCGCCGCGATCGCGGATGCGAGGTCGATCTGGCGGAACGGCTTGGCCAGCCGCGGCAGCCGTCCGAACTCGGCCGCTTCGTCGATATCCGCGTAGCCGCTCGCCAGGATGATGGGCAGCGCCGGATGGCTCACCTTGAGCTGCTGCGCGAGCTCGAGGCCGGTCATGCCCGGCATGGCGTGGTCCGTGATGACGATGTCGATCGCCCGCCCGTGCCGCCGGAGCGCATCGAGCGCCTGGGCGCCCGAACTCGCCTCGATCACGCGGTGCCCGAGATCCTCGAGCATCGCGGCCGTCCCCGCCGCCACGAGAAGATCGTCGTCGACCACGAGCACGGTCAGCTCGGGCCCGATCGCGGCCGAGTTGCCGCGCGGCGCCAGCCCGCGCTCGGGCGCGGCCACCTGCACCTCGGCCAGCTCGGCCTGGGGCAGCCAGAGCGAGATGGTCGTCCCCTTGCCCGGCTCGCTGGTGACCCGCATGGCGCCGCCGGATTGGACGGCGAGGCCCTGCACCATGGACAGGCCGAGGCCCGTTCCCTTGCCCGGACCCTTGGTCGTGAAGAACGGCTCCGTCGCACGGGCAAGCGTCGCCTCGTCCATGCCGAGGCCGCTATCGACGACCTGCAGGCGGACATACAGGCCCGCGGGCAGCTCGCGCGGGCCCTCCCCCTCGCCGCTTGCGATCCGCTGCTCCGCCGCCACGATCGACAGCATGCCGCCGAGCGGCATCGCGTCCCGCGCGTTCACGGCGAGGTTCAGGATCGCGAGTTCGAGCTGGTTCGCGTCCACCCGCACGGGCGCGAGATTGGCCGGAAGGTCCTTGCCCAGCATGACGGCCGGGCCCACGGCGCGGCGGAGCAGATCCTCCATGCCGGAGATGAGTTGGGGCACGTCCACCGTCTCGGGCTTGAGCTCCTGGCGCCGGGCGAAGGCCAGAAGGCGCTGGGTCAGCGCGGCGCCGCGCTCGGCGCCCTGCACGGCGTTGTCCAGCAGCCGGTGCGAGCGCGCATCCTCCGGGGCGACCCGCTTCTTCAGCAGCTCGAGGCTGCCGAGCACGGCCATGAGGAGGTTGTTGAAATCGTGCGCGACGCCGCCCGTGAGCTGGCCGATCGTGTCGATCTTCTGCGCCTCGAAGAGCTGGGCCAGGGCGACCTCGCGCTCGCGGGTGCGCTCCTCGATGCGCTGCTCGAGCTCTTCGTTGAGCTGCTGCAGCGCCTGTTCGGCGCGCTTGCGCTCGGTGATGTCGTGCGTGATGCCCGACAGGCGGATCGGACTGCCGGACTCGTCGAAGCTGGCCGCGCCGCTGGCCAGGCACCAGCGCAGGCTGCCGTCGGGACGGCAGATGCGGAATTCCCGATCGTAGTACTCGCCGGTCGCGGCCGCACTGGCCGTGGCCCCGCGCATCGCTTCGATGTCGTCGGGATGGATCAGCGCGTCCACGGCTTCCCGCGTCGGCACGAAGCCTGCCGGGTCCACGCCGAAGATGCGGAACTGGCCCGCATCCCAGATGTAGCGGTCGGCGGAGACGTCCCACTCCCAGGAGCCCATCCGGCCGGCCTGCATGGCGAGGTTGCGGCGCTGCTCGCTTTCCTGCAGGCGCGCCGCAGCGGCCTCGAGGGCGGCCGTGCGGTCGGCGACCCGGCGTTCGAGCTCGGCGTTCAGCCGCTCGAGCTGCCGCGTCTTGCGATACAGCTCGGCGAAGATGCGGACCTTGGCGCGCAGAACCTCCGGCACCACCGGCACCGGGACGTAATCGACCGCCCCGGCCTCGTAGCCACGCAGGCTGTCGAGCTCGGTGATCTGGATGGCCGAGACGAAGATGATCGCGGTCTTCTGGAACCGGGGATGCTCCCGGATCATCGTCGCGAGCTCGAACCCGTCGAGCTCGGGCATCGAGACGTCGAGCAGAATGACGGCCACCTCCGTCCGCAGGAGATGCTCGAGCGCCTCGCGGGCGGAGTTCGCCTTGATGAGGTTCTCGCTGAGCTCGCTGAGGATGACCTCGTAGCTCAGCAGCTTCGCCGGCTGATCGTCGACGAGCAGGATGTTGACCCGATCGGGGTCCTGGATCTGCACGAAAGCGTCCTCGTCCTAACGGTGCAGCCACATGCGCAGCGACGACAGGAGCTGCTCGGTGTTGACGGGCTTGGCCAGATAGTCCGACGCCCCCGCTTCCAGGCACTTCTCCCGGTCGCCTTTCATGGCCTTGGCGGTGAGCGCGATGATCGGCAAGCGCCGGAAGGACGGGTTCGCCCGGATCGCCTGCATGGTCTCGTAGCCATCCATTCCCGGCATCATGATGTCCATGAGGACGATGGCGACCTCCGGTCGGCTTTCGAGGATCGAAATCGCCTCGGTGCCGGTCGTGGCGGTGAGCACCTTCATGCCTCGGCGCTCCAGAACGCTCGACAGCGCGAAGATGTTGCGTGCGTCGTCGTCGACCAGCAGCACCGTCCGGGCGATCAGGTCCTCGTCCGACGAATGCAGGCGCTCGATCATGCGCTGCTTCTCGATCGGCAGCTCCGACACCACGCGGTGCAGGAACAAGGCCGTCTCGTCGAGCAGGCGCTCGGGCGATTCCACCCCCTTCACGACCACGCTGCTGGCCAGCATGTGGAGCTGCGCATCCTCCTCGGGCGACAATTCGCGCCCGGTGAAGACGACAACCGGGATGTCGGAGAGCGCCGCATCGTCCCGGATCCGCTCCAGCACCTCGAACCCCGACATGTCGGGCAGCTTCAGGTCGAGCACGACGCAATCGGCCGGCTCGTCGCGGAGCAGCCGAAGCGCCTCGCCGCCGGTCTCCGCCGTCCTGATGTCGATGTCGCCGTGGCCGAGCAGTTCGGTCACGCTCAGCCGCTCGGCCGCGTTGTCCTCGACAACGAGGAGGCGCCGCCGGCGCGGCTGCGCGAAGGTCTTGATCCGCGCGAGCGCGTTGTCGAGCCCCTCGGCCGTGGTCGGCTTGGACATGAACGAGAAGGCGCCGCGCGCCAGCCCGTGCTTCCGGTCCTCGTCGATGGTCACGATCTGAACCGGGATGTGGCGGGTCGCGGGGTTCTGCTTCAGCTGGCTCAGAACCGTCCAGCCCATCATGTCCGGCAGGAACACGTCGAGCGATATGGCCGTCGGCTTGAACTCGCGCGCCAGCGCCAGGGCGTCGACGCCGCGGCGCGCGACCAGGACCTTGAGGCCGTTGTCGTGCGCCAGGTCGACCATCACGCGGGCGTAATGCGCGTCATCCTCAACGATCAGCAGGACGTTGTCGCCCGGCTCGATGCGGTTGCGGTCGTCCGGGACCTCCTGCTCGGTGCTGGCGCCGGCGTCCGACAGCTTGGCGCCGGCCGCCTTCGCGAGCGCCGCAACGGCCCAGGGGGCTGTCGCGGTCGCGGCGTGCGAAGACCGCTCGGGGAAGTCACCTGAACCGACCGCGAGCGCGCGGGCCGAACGGGTCTGCTGCTGCACCGGCGGGCCGATATAGGTCAGGGGCAGGTAAAGCGTGAAGGTGCTGCCCACCCCGGGCATGCTGCGCAGCTGAATCTCGCCGCCGAGCAGGCCGGCCAGCTCGCGGCTGATCGCGAGACCGAGGCCCGTGCCGCCATATTTACGGCTCGTGCCGGCATCGGCCTGCTGGAAGGCCTCGAAGATAATCTTCTGCTTCTCGGGCGGGATGCCGATGCCGGTATCGGTGACTTCAAAGGCGATGACGGACGGCGCGTGCTTCAGCACCGGATGGTCCGGGCTCCAGCCGCTCGCAACCGGCGAGACGCTGAGCGTGACGCCGCCCTCCGCCGTGAACTTGAACGCGTTCGAGAGCAGGTTCTTGAGGATCTGCTGCAGCCGCTTCGCGTCCGTGATGAGGCTCCGTTCGAGGTTCTGCGCCATGCGAACGTCGAAGGACAGATGCCGGCCCTCCGCCTCGTGCCGGAAGGGCCGGGCCATGACCTCGAGGAGGTTGGAGAAGTAGATCTCCTCGGCCTCCACCGAGACCGTCCCGGACTCGATCTTCGACAGGTCGAGGATGTCGGTGATCAGGTTGAGCAGGTCGGTGCCGGCGCCATGGATGGTGCGGGCGAACTCGACCTGGCGGCCGGACAGGTTCCCGTCAGGGTTCTCGCTGAGCTGCTGCCCCAGGATCAGGATCGAGTTCAGGGGCGTGCGGAGCTCGTGGCTCATATTGGCCAGGAACTCGGACTTGTACTTGGACGTGAGCGCGAGCTCGGCCGCCTGCTCCTCGAGCGCACGGCGGGCCTGCTCGATCTCCTGGTTCTTCGCCTCGACCTCGACGTTGCGCTCGGCGAGCTGCTGCGCCTTCTGCTCGAGCTGTTCGTTGGTCTGCTGCAGCTCGCGCTGCTGGGTCTGAAGCTCGGCCGCGAGCTGCTGCGACTGGGTCAGCAGGCCCTCGGTCTGCATGGTCGCCTCGATCGAGTTCAGCACGATGCCGATCGAGGTCGTGAGCTGCTCCAGGAACGACATCTGCAGGTCGGTGAAGTGGCCGAGCGAGGCGAGCTCGATAACCGCCTTCACCTGCCCCTCGAAGAGCACCGGCAGCACGATCGCGTTTCGGGGGACGGCCTTGAACAGGCCCGAGCCGATCGGCACGACGGTCGGGGGCATTTCGGTGATCAGCATGCGGCGGGCGTCCCGCGCACATTGGCCGATCAGGCCTTCGCCCATGGCGAGGCGCTCCGGATGGCCGGACAGCCCATCATCGGCATAGGCGGACAGAAGCCGCAGCCCGGTCGGGGCGCCCTCGCCCGTATCCACCTGGTAGATGACGCCGTATTGCGCCTCGACCAGCGGGGCGAGCTCCGACAGCAGCATCCGGCCGACCGTCACGAGATCGCGCTGCCCCTGCAGCATGTTCGTGAACCGGGCGAGGTTGGTCTTCAGCCAATCCTGCTCGGTGTTCTGCTCCGTCGTCAGACGGAGGTTGCCGATCAACGTGTTGATGTTGTCCTTGAGCTCGGCCACCTCGCCGCGCGCTTCGACCTGGATCGAGCGCGTCAGGTCGCCCTTGGTCACGGCGGTCGCGACCTCCGCGATGGCGCGGACCTGCGTGGTGAGGTTCGCGGCCAGAAGGTTCACGTTGTCCGTGAGATCCTTCCAGGTGCCGGCGGCGCCCGGCACGTTGGCCTGACCGCCCAGGCGCCCTTCCACGCCGACCTCGCGGGCGACCGTGGTCACCTGGTCGGCAAAGGTCGCGAGCGTGCCGGTCATGTTGTTGATGGTCTCGGCGAGCGCCGCGACCTCGCCCTTCGACGCCACCGTGAGGTTGCGCTTGAGGTCGCCGTTCGCGACCGCGGTCACGACCTTAACGATGCCGCGCACCTGCTCGGTGAGGTTCGCGGCCATGACGTTCACGGTGTCGGTCAGGTCCTTCCAGGTGCCCGCGACCCCCGGCACCGTCGCCTGCCCGCCAAGCTTGCCCTCGGTGCCGACCTCGCGCGCCACGCGCGTGACCTCGTCGGCGAAGCCGCCGAGCTGGTCGACCATCGTGTTGATGGTGTCCTTGAGCTCGAGGATCTCCCCGCGCGCGTCCACGGTGATCTTCTGCGAGAGGTCACCGTTCGCGACGGCCGTCGCGACCTGGGCGATGTTGCGCACC
>JAQGJZ010000543.1 GCA_028290385.1 Enterovirga sp. | reverse complement strand
GGCATGGTCCCGAGCGCTTCGGCGATCGCGGCGCCGCCGCCGACGATCTCGCGCCGCGCCATCGCTTCGTCGTGCTTGGCGAGCATCGGATGCGTCAGGGTGTGCGCGCCGATCGTGACGCCCGGCTCGCGCACGATCTCCGCCAGCTCGTCCCACCCCATGCATTCCCTGCGGACGAGGGCCGCAGGATCGATCCCGGCTTCGGCGCACCAGCGCGCGATCGTGTCCCGCAGCACCCCCTCCGGCCCGGCGCGCAGCCGCGCATAGGCGGCCGCGAAGGCGGCGCGCTTCTCCTCCGGGCTCCCCGCCGGCAGAACCGCGCCGTCCAGCGTCAGGGTGTCCTGCCGGCGGATCACCTCCTCCAGTTCCAGCCACCACAGGCGCCCTCCGCCGGACGCGTATTCGGCCGTGACGAACAGCGTCCACGGCGCCCCGTGCCGGCGCAGGATCGGCAGGGCGTGGTCGCGGTTGTCGCGGTAGCCGTCGTCGAAGGTGAGCGCGCAGAACGGCCCCGCATCCGGCCCGGCCGCGAGCCGCCCCGGCACCGCATCGAGCGACACGAGGTCGAAGCCGAGCTCGCGCACGAGCGCCAGCGTCGCATCGAGATGCGCGGGCGTGATCGCGAGCAGCGCGTTCGGCTGGAACGGGTCCTCAGAAGCCGGCCGCACATGGTGGAACGTGAGGATCAGCCCTCGCCCGCGGGCCAGCGGCGCGAGCCAGCGGTCGGCGCCGCTCGCGGAGATCGCCCGCAAGCCCGCCTCGATCACCGCGTGTTTCAGGCCGGTGGCCATCGGTGCCCTCGCCCGTCCTGCAGAAGCTGCCGGATCGACTTAGCCCCGACTTAACAAAGCTCCGTTACCGTCCCGCCGTCACCGGGCCGGTGCGCCGAGGGCCGGCAGAAGGGCTTCAGGATGTCGAGTGTGGCGGCAGCGCCCTCCCCCGCCAGCGCGTCCGCGCCGGAGCGGGCGGAGCGGCCGGGACGCGTCGAGGTGCTTTCCGGCCTCGCGGCTGCGGAGCGTATCTGGCGCGCGGCGGAAGCCGGCGGGGCGGAGTATTCGCCGTATCAGCGCTTCGACTGGGTCGCGGCCTTCGTGGCGGCCGTGACGCCCGGGGCCGACATCCGCCTCGCGGCGATCTCGGACCGGAACGACCGTCCCGTGCTCCTGCTGCCGCTCGCGATCGAGCGCGAGGCCGGGCTGCGGATCGGCACCACGATCGGCGGCAAGCACGCCAACTTCAACGCCCCGCTGCTGCTCGCGCCGGGCGCCGCCATGCCGGCCGCGCCCGAGCTGCTGGCCGCCCTGCGCTGGATCGCGGCCGAAATCGGCATCGATGCCTTTGCGCTCGCCAGCGTGCCCCGGTCCTGGGCGGACATCCCCAACCCGCTGGCGCGGTTCGGCACGGCGAGCCCGAGCGACGCCTTCCAGGTCCGGCTTGAAGCGGACCCGGAGGCGACGGCGCGGCGCTCGATGACCAACGAGGCCCGCAAGCGCCTGCGCAACAAGGAGCGCGGGCTCGCCAAGCTCGGCGCTGTCGGGTTCTTCCAGGCCCGCACGGACGCGGAGGTCGAGCAGCTGCTCGCCGCCTTCTTCCGGCAAAAGGAGGAGCGCTTTCGCGAGCTCGGCATCCCGGATCCGTTTGCGCCCGACGAGGTGCGCGCGTTTCTGCGCAAGGCCGCGCTCGACCGGCTGCCGGAGGGCTGCCCGGCCCTGGAACTCTATGGTCTGACCGCGGGTGACCGCGTCGCGGCCGTGCTCGGCGGCGCGGCGGATCCGAAGCGGCTTTCCGGGATGTTCATCTCGTTCGAGGCCTGCAAGGAGGCCACCAAGTACAGCCCGGGCGACATCCTGGTGTCGCGCGTGATCCGCGAGCAATGCCTGCGCGGCCGAACCGTCTTCGATCTCGGGGTCGGCGAGGCGCGCTACAAGCACACCTTCTGCGACGAGACGGTGGAGCTCGTCGACGTGTTCCTGCCGGTCAGCACGCGCGGCAGCCTTTATGCCCTCGCCCGGCGCGGGCTCGCCGGGCTGAAGCGGCGCGTGAAGCAGAACCCACGCGCCATGGCGCTGGTCGCCAGGCTCCGCCGCGCCAAGGCGGCGGCCTGACGCTCAGGCCGCCTCGCTGCCGAACTCGGGCGCGGCCTGCTCGCGCGCCACCATCACGTCCTTCGCGCCGGCCTCCTGCGCGTCCTCGTAGGTGCGCACGAGATCCTGGCTGGCCGGCTCGAGATTCGAGGCGATCACGACCGCATCCATGCGCGGGGCGAACAGCCGGGTCAGGTCCGTGCGGACGTTGGCGCGGAACACGCACACGACCCAGTCATAGGTCTTGTCGAGGGCGGACAGCGTGACATCGAGCGCCTCCGGCTCGGCCGTGAGCGTCTGGTGGGTCGAGGAACCCGCACCGATGCGGTGCAGGCGCGATCCGGGCTCGCGGCCGATGACCTCCGCGAACGAGATCTCGCCTGCGACGAGGTCCGTGAAGCCCTTCTCGTCCGACCGGGTCTCGTCCGGATCGATGTCGACCAGGATGGCACGCCCGAGCATCGCCAGCGACAGCGCGAGGCCACGGCCGACATCGGCGGCTTCCGGCCCCCGGTCCACGCCGACCACGAGCAGGCGCCGGGCGCGATCGTCGACCGCGATCCCCTCCAGCCGCTCGATCAGGTTGCGGAAATCGTAGCGCGGGTCCGGGCCCAGCGCCGCCGGGGCGATGATCTCGGCCGGACCGCTCGCAGCCTGCGGCCACGCCGCACCGGGCGCGAGCATGGTGCCGGGCCCCCGTGCGACACCCGCGGCCTCCGCCGGAACAGGGCCATAGGCCGGGGCGAACACCGGCGCCACCGGGCGCGGCGCGCTCGCGCCGAGGAGCTCGCGGGCAACGACGGCGCCGGCCGACAGCATCAGCATCGCGAAGGTCGTGATGGCGATGATCGGCAGCTTCTTGGGGAACGAAGGCACCTGCGGGACGACCGCGCGGGAGACGATCCGCGCATCGGGCGGCATCGCGTTCTCCGCGTCGCGCGCCATCGCCTCGCGGTAGCGCGTCAGGTAGGATTCGAGCTGCTCGCGCTGGGTGCGGGCCTCGCGCTCGAGCGCGCGCAGCTGCACCTCGTCCTCGTTGGCCTGGACGACCACCTTCTTCTGCTCGTCGATCGCCGAGCGGACGGACTGAACGCGGCTGCCGGCGATCCGGGCATCGTTCTCCAGCGTGCGGGCGGTGCGCTCGGCGGCGCCGCGAACCTGCCCCTCGAGGTCCTGGAGCTGGGCGTTCAGCTCCTTGATGCGCGGATGCTGCGGCATCAGCGTGCGCAGCTCGAGCGCGAGCTGGGCGCGCAGGTTGATGCGCTGCTCGACCAGCCGCCGGATCAGCTCGTTGTTGGCGACGTCCGGGATCTCGAACGCGCGCCCCTGGCCAATCAGCTCGCGGATCAGCTGCGCCTTTGCCTGGGCGTCGCTCTGGGCGGTGCGTGCCTGCGACAGCTGCGCGGAAAGCTCGGACAGCTGCTGGGCCGAGAGCGTGTTGGTGCCGGTGCCCGTGAGAAGGCCGGTGCGGGCGCGGAACACCTCGACCTTGGCCTCCGCCTCGGCAACGCGCGTGCGCAGCGCATCGATGCTGGAGCCGAGCCAGTTGGAGGCGGAGCGGGCGAGATCCTTCTTCGCGCCCTCCTGCTGCGTCAGGTAGATCTCGGCGATGGTGTTGGCCGCCCGCGCCGAGAGATCCGCGTCCTTCGACCGGAACTCGATCGACACGATGCGCGACTTGCCGACCGGATACACGAGAAGAGCGTCGTAATACTTCTCGAGCACGCGATCTTCCGGCGCACGGACCTTCGGGTCCTTGGCCGCCCCGAGCATCATCATGATGCGCCGGAGTGCGCCGACCTCGCTCACGCCCGGATCGAATTCGGGGTTGCCGACGAGCTCCAGCCGCCGGATCGCTTCCCGCGCGATATCGCGCGACATCACGACCTGCACCTGGCTGGCGACCGCCTGTTCGTCGATCAGCGGGATCTGGTCGCCGCCGCGATCCTGGCCGGGGCGAGTGTAATAGCTTTCCGCCGTCTGCAGGATGAGCTTCGCCTCGCCCGTGTAGCGGGGCGACACGGCGTTCACGAAAACAATGGCCGCGATGAACACCAGCACTGTCGGGATGACGATGTAGCGCCAATGCGTCCGCATCGACCTCAGCAGATCGGCGATGGTCGCCTCGCCGGGCATCGGCGGCGCCAGAGGAGCGGCGTAGGTCTCGGCCATTCGAATCTATTCCCGATCACGCATGACACGCGGAATCGGGGCGGATCACACCTGATTAAGGTTGAGAGCGAGTTAAGCCGGCAGCATTGCGAGTTTAGGCCCGGCATTGCTGCGCCGATCGCGATCGGAACCGCGAGAACTCCCTGTTAACCATGCGCCCCGTACGACGCAGCTAGACCATTGTTCTTGGTGCCGCATGAACAGGCGCAAAGCCCTTCTCGTCCTTGCCTCCGCTCTTCCGCTCGCCGGGTGCCTTCAGCCGCACACGACGGGCAGCATCGTGGCCGCGCGCCCCAGCGGCGAGGGCTACGTGCTTGCGACGGGCGACAAACTGCGGGTCATCGTCTTCGGGCAGGATTCGCTGTCGAACATCTATCAGGTGGATGCGTCTGGCCGCATCACCATGCCGCTCGTCGGGGCCGTGCAGGTCGGCGGCCTGAGCACGGCGGCTGCCAGCGCGGCGATCGAGACAAAGCTCAAGGGCGGCTACATCCGCGAGCCGAAGGTCACGGTGGAGGTCGATACCTACCGGCCCTTCTTCATTCTCGGCGAGGTCACGACCTCGGGCCAGTTCCCGTTCGTCAACGGCATGACGGTGCAGACAGCGGTCGCCATCGCGGGCGGCTTCACGCCACGGGCCCAGCGGCGCTATGCCGAGGTCACGCGCCGCACGATCCGCGGGCTCCAGACGGCAGAGGTTCCGATCACCTATCCGGTGCGCCCCGGCGACACGGTCGTGATCAAGGAGCGCTGGTTCTGAGCTCGGCAGCCGGAGGGTCGCGGACCGTGCCGAAGATGCGCATCCTGCACGTCTTCCGCGCGCCCGTCGGCGGGCTGTTCCGTCACGTCGTCGACGTCGCCAAGGGCCAGTCCGAACGTGGGCACGACGTCGGCATCTTCTGCGACGCCTCCACGGGCGGCTCCCGTGCCGCCCAGGCTCTCGAGGCGCTCCGCCCGCATCTCCGGCTCGGGATCACCCGCATGCCGATGTGGCGGCTGCCGCATCCCATGGATGCGCTCGCCCTTCTCCGTCTGACCAACCACGTCCGCTCGCTCCGGCCGGACGTGCTGCACGGGCACGGCTCCAAGGGCGGCGCCTATGCCCGGATGGTGACGGCGCCGGGCCTCGGCACGAAGACGGTGCGGGCCTACACGCCGCATGGCGGCAGCTTCAACTACAACCCGGGCACGACCTCGCACGCGATCTACATGACCGCCGAGAAGGTCCTGACGCGGCGCACCGACGTGTTTCTGTTCGAAAGCGCCTACGTGAAGGGCCGTTTCGAGGCGTTCGTCGGCGAGACCGACAAGCTCGTGCGGGTCGTCCATAACGGCATCGCCGAGGCGGAGTTCGCGCCGATCGAGCGCGGGGCCGACCCGTTCGACCTCGTTTATATCGGCGAGTTCAGGATCGCGAAGGGCGTCGACACGCTGATCGACGCGCTGGCCATCATCCGGCGCGAGCACGGCATGCGGTTGACCCTCCTCGCGGTCGGAGCCGGGCCGAGCGAGGGCGATCTCAAATCGCGGGCGCAGGAGGCCGGCGTGTGGGATTCGATCGCCTTCGTGCCGCCGCAGAACATCCGTGGCGCGCTCTCGCGCGGGCGGATCATGGTGGTCCCGTCCAAGGCGGAATCGCTGCCCTACGTGGTGCTCGAGGCCGCCGCCGCCGCGCAGCCGCTGATCTGCACCAATGTGGGCGGCATCGGCGAGATCTTCGGCCCGCATTCGGGCGAGCTCATCGCGCCCGGCGACCCGGCCGGGCTCGCGGCGAAGATCCTGGCCTCCCTGCGCGAGCCGGAGGACAGGCTGCGGGCCAAGGCTGCGGAACTCGCCGCCTTTGTCCGGTCCGGCTTCCGCATCGAACGCATGGTCGACGGCGTACTGGACGGCTATGCCGAGGCGCGCGCCCGGCGCGGTCTCACCTGAGCGCCCACGCTACCCCGACATCTCGTGCATCGCGTTGAGCCTTCTGAAAGGCTCGCCCGGTACAGTCTCCCGCTAGCGCCTTAGACCTCGAGGCCTCGGTCGGGACTGACTTCATGGGCCTGCAAGTTCGTGATCTCCTCAGCGCCGCCTCGGCCGCGGACGCCCGCGGCGGAGCCCAGGGGCAGGATTCCCAGCCCGCCCCCATCCGGGTGGCGGCGGAGCGCCGCGTCTCGCCGCTGGTGCTCGCCGGCATCGTCCGTGCCAGCGAGATCGGCCTCGTGGCGGCGACCGGAATAGCCGTCCACGCCGCCTATCTGCGCGGGCATGTCTCGCTCACCTGGCCCTATCTCGGCGCGCTGCTGGTCATCACGGCGCTGGCCGCGATCTCCTTCCAGGCGGTCGGGGCTTACGCGGTCACGGCGCTGCGCTCGCTCATGCAGACCGGGCTGAGGCTCGCCGGGGCGTGGTCGTTCGTCTTTCTGTGCGTGATCGCGCTCGTGTTCTTCACCAAGACCGGCGAGGCGCTGTCCCGCGTGTGGCTGGCGAGCTGGTACCTGGCTGGGCTCGGCATCCTTCTGCTCGAACGGGTCGTTCTCGCCCTGGTGGTGCGCCGGATGACGGCGGCGGGCAGCTTCGAGCGGCGAACCGCGATCGTCGGCGGCGGCGAGCCGGCGAACGAGATCATCCGCGCGCTCCAAGCCCAGCCGGAGATTGGGATCAGCATCGTGGGCGTGTTCGACGACCGCGACGACGCTCGCTCGCCGCCCATCGTCGGCGGCTACAGGAAGCTGGGCACCGTGTCGGATCTCGTCGACTACGCGCGCCAGAGCCCGCTCGACCTGGTCATCTTCACGCTGCCGATCTCGGCCGAGAACCGGCTGCTGCACATGCTCGGGAAGCTCTGGGTGCTGCCCATCGACATCCGACTGTCGGCGCATGCGAGCAAGCTGCGGCTGCGGCCGCGCAGCTACTCCTATATCGGCTCCGTTCCGGTGCTCGACGTGTTCGACCGTCCGATCGCGGACTGGGACCTGATCCTGAAATCCGCCTTCGACCGGGTGGTCGGGACCCTGATCCTGCTTCTGGCCCTGCCGCTGCTCATCGGCGCGGCGGTGGCGGTGCGCCTCGATTCCCCCGGCCCGATCCTGTTTCGGCAGAAGCGCTACGGCTTCAACAACGAGCTGATCGAGGTCTTCAAGTTCCGCACGATGTATGTCGAGAAGACGGACGCGACGGCGTCGCGCCTCGTCACCAAGAACGACCCGCGCGTCACCCGGATCGGCCGGATCCTGCGCAAGACCTCGATCGACGAGCTGCCGCAGCTCTTCAACGTCGTGTTCAAGGGCAACATGTCGCTCGTCGGGCCGCGCCCGCACGCGGTGCAGGCCAATGCCCAGAACCGCCTCTACGACCAGGTCGTGGACGGCTATTTCGCCCGCCACAAGGTGCGGCCCGGCATCACCGGCTGGGCGCAGATCAACGGCTGGCGCGGCGAAACCGACACGCCCGAGAAGATCCAGCGCCGCGTCGAGCACGACCTCTACTACATCGAGAACTGGTCGGTGTTCCTCGACCTCTACATCCTGGCCGCGACGCCGTTCTCCCTGCTCAAGACCGAGAACGCGTACTGATGGCCGCCGACCTTTCCCGCGGCCCGCTGGTGCACGGTCCGCACGGGATCGCGGCCCTTCCGGCGCGCCCGCTGGTCGAGGGCGCCGCCTATCTGCTGTTCACGCTGTTCATCTTCTTCACCTGCTTCACGTTTCTGCGCCCTTCGCCCTACGACTTCGCCGCGATCCCGGCGATGCTCGTGTGGTTCGTGCTCGGGGTCCGGCTGCACCGCTCGTCGGTGCCGTTCGTGGCGCTGCTTCTCGTCTACAAACTCTCGCTCGTCGTCGCGCTGGTGCCCTATTTCGCCGAGCCGGTCCCGACCCTGTGGACGATTCAGTCGCTCTACCTAATGGTCACGGCCATCTTCTTCGTCATGTTCTTCGCCCATCAGACGGAGCGCCGGGTCGAGCTCACCCTGAAGGCGTATCTGGCGAGCTGCGTGTTCGCGGCGGCGGCCGGCATCCTGTCCTACTTCTGGGAGCCGGCCTTTCTGTTCGTGATGGATGGGCGGGCCGCCGGCGTCTTCGAGGATCCGAACGTGCTCGGCTCGTTCCTGATCCTCGCCGTCCTGTACCTGCTGCGCGGCCTGATGGCGGGCGACCAGCGCCGGCCGATCCTCGCCGTCGCCTGCCTGCTTCCGCTGCTCGCCGGCGTGTTCCTGTCGTTTTCGCGCGGATCCTGGGCGGCGCTCCTGCTCGGCACGGCCGTGATGACGGCCATGACCTTCGGGACCAGCCCGCTGCGGGTGCGACGCCGGATCGTCGCCCTCGGGCTGGTGGGCGTGGCGCTTGCGAGCATGCTGGTGCTCGGGCTGCTCTCCGTTGACGACGTCAGCGAGCGCTTCGCCGACCGGGCGCAGCTCACGCAGAGCTACGACGAGGGCGTCACGGGCCGCTTCGGCAACCAGATCCGCTCCATTCCGATGCTGCTCGAGCGGCCGGAAGGGTTCGGGCCGCTCAGGTTCCGGCTCGTCTTCGGCCTCGAGCCGCACAATTCCTATATCGGCGGCTTCGCCAATGGCGGCTGGACGGGCGGCCTGGCCTTTATCGGCATCGTGCTCGTGACGACGTTTGTCGGGTTCCGGCTGTGCCTCACCCGCTCGCCCTTCCAGCGCCAGGCGCAGGTCGTGTTTCCCGCGCTCCTGATGTTCTTTCTGCAGGCGTTCCAGATCGACATCGACCACTGGCGCCACGTCTACATCATGCTCGGCATGGTGTGGGGCCTGGAAGCGGGACGGTGGCGCTGGCTCGCCGCACACGCCCGTGCCGGCGCGGTGCCCAGCCCGGTCAGCCCTGCTCGCTCGACGATCGGCTTCGCTCCACGGGCGGCGTGAAGCGGCGCTAGCCGCCGCCGATGCCTTCGGTGATCACGCCCGTTCCGCCGCATTCCTGGCACGGCGCGTTGCTGACCCGCCCCGTGCCGCTGCAGGCCGGGCAGGTGTTCTCCCCCGTACCGGGGGTGCCCGGCTGCGCCTCGTCGCCCGGGTTCAGCGGCGTTGCGCCCGCTGGCGCAGCGCTTGCTCCGGAACTCGCCATC
Source organism: Enterovirga sp. (assembly GCA_028290385.1). GTDB lineage: Bacteria > Pseudomonadota > Alphaproteobacteria > Rhizobiales > Beijerinckiaceae > Enterovirga. The sequence continues at coordinate 5,905 of JAQGJZ010000543.1, read as the reverse complement.
GCTCCCTCCGTGAGTTATTGCGCTACCTCAACAACCCTGCGAAGCGGGGGTTGCATCGAACATGCGCGGGCGGGGACGGCTAAGCCGGAAGTTGCACAAAAATGAGCGGCCCAGGCCTTACGAATATCTTGACCTCTTTCCACGAGCCCGCGATGATGGGACGTCGCCGCCGATCCTAGTCGTGTCTCGCCTTTGACGCTTTACAACGATCCCGATCAGGCGCTTTCGACCCGGAGCCGCAGTCACATTCGACTATCACACCCAATCCGCAGAGCGGCCAGGGGAATCCGGTCAGCGTCAACCAGCCGAGCAGGCCTTCGCACGAGTTGTATCAGATGAGCAGAGGACGAGACTTCCGGGACCAGCGTCGGCGCGGTTTCGGCGACGATTTTGGGTCCGATCGGGGTCCGAGCCCGTATGACAGCCCCCTTCCCCCGTCACCCCGGCCGGCGAGCCGCGGTCCGGCGGCCCCTGGTGGGCCGGAGCAGGAGGCCACGGTGAAATGGTTCAACCCGGAGAAGGGCTTCGGCTTTGCCGAGCTGTCCGACGGGTCGGGCGACGCGTTTCTTCACATCCGCGCGGTCGAAGCGACCGGCCACAGCGAACTCGAGCCGGGCACCAAGCTCATGGTTCGGGTCGCCCCGGGCCAGCGCGGGCCGCAGGTCACGGAAGTGGTCAGCGTTGACACCTCCACGGCCGAACCGCGCCAGCCGCGGCGCTCCTTCGGGGCAGGCCCCGGTGGTGGTGGTGGCATGGGCGGCGGCGGCGGCGGTGATCGCTTCGGCGGCGGCGGTGGCGGCGGCGGCTACGGTGGTGGCGGCGGCGGTGATCGCTTCGGCGGTGCCGGCGGCGGCGGCGGCGGTGCTGGCGGCTTCGGTGGCCAGCGGCGCTCCCCCTATCCGAGCGCTCCGCGCGAAACCGGCCCGGTTGAAGACATGACCGGCGTGGTCAAGTGGTACAACCCGGCCAAGGGCTTTGGCTTCATCGCTCCGGATGACGGCGGCCGCGACGTGTTCGTGCACCGCTCCGCCCTGGAGCGTGCCCGCCTGGCCGACCTTCAGGAAGGCCAGCGCGTCCAGATCGGCGTGACGCAGGGCCAGAAGGGCCGCGAGGTCGCGACGATCGACGTCGTCGACTAAGCGACCGCCCAGCCGGCCTCGGCCGGAATTGGACTTCGGAAGAGCCCGCTCGGAAGAGCGGGCTTTTTCATGTCTGGGCCCCACGCGAGCCGTCCGACCATGCCGAAGCGCAGCGCCGGCCTCCTTCTCTACCGCTTCGGACCGAGCGGGCCGGAGGTGCTGCTCGTCCATCCGGGCGGGCCGTTCTGGGCGAAGAAGGACCTCGGCGCGTGGTCGATCCCCAAGGGTGAGATCGAACCCGACGAGGCGCCGCGCGCCGCCGCCTTGCGCGAATTCGCCGAGGAAACCGGAACCGCACCCCCCGGCGGACCACTCCTCGATCTCGGCGAGATCCGCCAGACCAGCGGCAAGCGCGTCCTCGCCTTCGCGCTCGCGGGCGAGTTCGATCCCGCACGCATCTGCAGCAATGTCGTCGAGATCGCCTGGCCGCCGCGGTCCGGCCGCATGCTCACCGTGCCGGAAATCGACCGGGCCGAGTGGTTCTCGCTCTCGGACGCGCGCGCAAAAATCCTGGCCGCGCAGGCACCCTTCATCGACCGCCTGGCGGCCCTCCTGTCTGCGACATGAGGGTGTGCTCCAGCGCACATCCGGCGCAGCGCGCGGCCCGCGGTGCGCTTCCGGCCCTCAACGGAGCCGGCTGAGCGACCTATATTGCACTGCAGCAGCAACACTGCGCCAAAGGTTCACAATGTCAGACTCGTCACCTCTGTTTCAGCCCCTCACGGCCGGCGACATTCGCCTCGCCAACCGCATCGTCATGGCCCCCCTCACCCGCAACCGTGCGACGCCCGGCACGGACGCGCCGCGCGACATCAACGTCGAGTATTATCGGCAGCGCGCCGCCGCCGGCCTCATCGTGAGCGAGGGCTCGCAGATCTCCCAGCAGGCGCAGGGCTATATCTGGACGCCAGGCATCTACACCGACGCGCAGGTCGAGGGCTGGAAGACGGTCACCGACGCCGTGCACAAGGCGGGCGGCCGGATCGTGATCCAGCTCTGGCACGTCGGCCGCGTCTCGCACGTGTCGCTGCAGCCGGGCGAGCAGGCGCCGGTCGGCCCGTCCGCGGTCCCCGCCCTCACCCGCACCTATGTGGAAAGCGGCTTCGTCGACGTGTCCGAGCCGCGGGCGCTGGAGATCAGCGAGATCCCGGGCATCGTGCAGGACTTCGCCAAGGCCGCCACTCGGGCCCGCGATGCAGGCTTCGACGGTGTCGAGATCCACGGCGCCAATGGCTACCTGCTCGACCAGTTCATGAAGGAAAGCGCGAACCAGCGCACGGACGCCTATGGCGGCTCGATCGAGAACCGCGCGCGACTGACGCTCGAGATCGCCGAAGCGGTCGCCAAGGCCTGGAGCCCGGGCCGAGTCGGCATCCGGCTATCGCCCGTGACGCCCGCCAACGGCATCATGGAAAGCAACCCGCAGCCGATCTTCGAGCATGTCGCGAAGAAGCTTGGCGAGATGAAGCTCGCCTTCATGCACGTGATCGAAGGCGCGACGGGCGGCCCTCGCGACAACATGCCTTTCGACTATGCGGCCATGAAGGACGCGTTCGGCGGCGTCTACATCGCCAATAACGGCTACACGCGCGACCTCGCGATCAACGCCGTCGGCTCCGGCCGGGCGGATGCAATCGCGTTCGGCAAGGCCTTTATTGCCAACCCCGACCTGGTGGAGCGCCTGCGGATCGGCGCCCCGCTGAACGAGGGCGACCAGGCCACCTACTATGGCGGTGGCGTGAAGGGCTACCTGGACTACCCGACGCTTGCGGACGCCAAGGCCGCGTAACCACGACGTCTCCGGAGGGCCGCGTCGCGGCCCTCCGCTTGTCCGTTCAGCCCTTCACGACGATGACGTCGCGAGCCGGCCCGATGATCTGGCGGCAGCCGGTGACGTGATCGTCGCCGAACAGGTTCGGGATCGTCGGCACGGACCGGCATTGCACCCTGTAGCCACGGGCCGGGGTGGGATTCACCGGGTCTCCGGTGACCGCATACGCATAATCCGTGGACGACACGCAGCCGGCCAGCGCGCCGGCAGCGGCAAGGACGGCGAGGAGTTTCAGCATCGGCATCTGGCGGGCGGGCCCTGGCAAAGGTCGTGGCCGACCCTGCCCGTCCCCGGCCGCCTTCGCAACGGAAACAGCGACAGGCGAGGCAGATGCGCCGCGCCTGTCACTTCGGTCCAACAGCGGCTCACGCCTGCGCAGAGTGCCTGGCCCGCATGGGCTTGAGCAGCACGAGCGCCAAGATGCCCGTCAGGATGTCGAGGCAGATCACCACCGCGAAGACCGGCACCCAGCTCCCGAGCGACTCGCGCATGAGCGCTGCCACGGGCCCGCCAAGGATCGAGCCGATGCCCTGGGCGATGTAGAGGAATCCGTAATTCGTGGTCGCGTGCTTGGTGCCGAACGAATCCGTGAGGGTCGACGGGAACAGCGAGAAGATTTCGCCCCAGCCGAAGAACACGACCCCGGACAGGAACACGAACATGTACGGGTTTTCACGGTAGTAGAGCAGCAGCGCGATGGCGATCCCTTCCAGGATGAAGGCGATGCCCATCGTGTTCTCGCGGCCGATATTGTCGGACACCCAGCCGAAGAACGGCCGCGTGAAGCCGTTCATGAACCGGTCGAAAGTGAGCGCCAGCGGCAGCGCCGCGAGCCCGAACACGACCGCGTTCGCCACCCCGAAATCGCGCGCGAAATTGGCGAAGTTGGACGTCACCATGAGGCCGCCGGTCGACATCATGGTCATCATGACGAACATCAGCCAGAACAGCGGCGTGCGCAGCATGTCCGCCGGCTTGGTGTCGCGCCCGGCATTGTGGATCGTTGCCGCGCTGGCCGTCACCTCGCCGTGGCGTGGCGCCCGGAGCCCGAGCGCGGCCAGGACGCCGACCGCCCCGAGGATGATGCCGAACGTGATGAGCGTCGCCCGATAACCCGAGGTCTCCAGCATGGAGGTGATCGGGAAGGACGTGAACATCGCGCCCATGCCGTAGCCGGCCGCGACGAGCCCGGCCGCAAAGCCGCGGCGATCCGGAAACCAGCGCACCATCAACCCGATGATGCCGACATACACGATGCCGGTGCCGATGCCGCAGAACAGCCCGTAGGTGAGGTACAGCGTGAACAGGCTGGTCGCGTAGGCGGACAGCACCCAGCCGAGCCCGGACAGCGCCGTGCCGAGTGCGATCATCAGCTTTGGACTGAACCGATCGAGCAGGTAGCCCTGGACCGGGGAGAAGAAGGTTTGCAGCACGATCACGATCGTGAACGTGACCTGGATCGCCGCGAGGGATGCGCCGGTGACCTCCCCGAACGGCTTGGTGAAGAGCGTCCACACGTATTGCGGGCTGGAGATCGCCATCATGGTGACGAGCCCGAGGCCGAGCTGGACCCACCGGGTCGAAGCGACAGTCGACGGCGCGATCGTAGCTTGTGCGACGCTCATGACATCCTGCTCCCGTTTTCTGACCCCGCTTGATCGCAAGGTCTATGCCGGCCCCGGCACGCGGGCTTGACCCGCCCGCGGAGCAGGTTCAGCAGGCGTTCGGGAGGGCCACCCGACGCGACGCCCCGCCCTGAGGACGCGCATGCTCATCGCAACGTGGAACGTGAACTCCGTCAAGCAGCGTCTGGGACATCTCCAGAAGTTCCTCACGGAGACCAAGCCGGACGTGCTTTGCCTGCAGGAGATCAAGTGCATCGACGAGGCGTTTCCGCGCCTGGAGGTCGAAGAACTCGGCTACAACATCGCCGTGCACGGCCAGAAGGGCTTCAACGGCGTCGCCATACTGTCCCGCCTGCCGATGGCCGATGTCACGCCCAGGCTGCCGGGCGACGATGACGACGCGCAATCGCGCTACCTGGAGGCCGTGATCTCGGTTCCGGGCGGGGGCGCGGTGCGCGTCGCCTCGATCTACCTGCCGAACGGCAATCCGATCGGCACCGAGAAGTTCACCTACAAGCTCGCCTGGATGGAGCGGCTGCACCGGCACGCGGCCGAGCTCCTGGCGCTGGAGGAGCCGACGGTGCTCGCAGGCGACTACAACGTCATCCCGGAGTTCAAGGACGTCTCGGATCCCGAATCCTGGGCCAACGACGCGCTGCTTCAGCCGGAAAGCCGGGCCGCGTATCGGCGCCTTCTCGCGCTCGGCTACACGGACGCGCTGCGGGCCTGCGACGACCGGGCGGCGCTCTACACCTTCTGGGATTACCAGGCCGGCGCCTGGCAGAAGAACAAGGGCATCCGCATCGACCACCTGCTGCTCTCGCCGCAGGCAGCCGATCGCCTGCAGGCCGTCGAGATCCACAAGCGCATGCGGGCTCTCGACAAGCCGTCGGACCACGTGCCGGTCTCGGTGACGCTGGATCTCGCCGGCGCGTGAGGGCCGCGGGAACAAAGCCGTTCTCCGGCTGATTGTGCTCCCCGCAGAGGGCGGATGGTTTATGTCGAGCAACAGGATGGAGCTCGTTTCGGCGGCGGCTGAGACGCTCGAAGACGCGCACGAGATCGTGGGCCGGCTCACGCAGGCCGGGTTCGCCCGCAACAGCATCAAGGTGAGCCGCGGGGCCGAGGACCAGTTCGAGGTGTCGCTCCATGTTCGCGACACCAACCGCGCCAAGGCGGAGCGCGCGATCGAGAACCGGGGCGGCCGCTTGGGCACGTTTGCGAAGGGCGGCGCGGGCCTTGCGCTCGGCCTCGGCGCGGCAGCGCTCGGGGTCGGGATCGCGGCCGCTCTCACGGCGCGCCGGTTGGTG
>JAQGJZ010000519.1 GCA_028290385.1 Enterovirga sp. | reverse complement strand
GAGGGCCTTCGGCATGCCGATGCCGCGCGCGCTCGAGGCGGAGGTGCGGTTGGCCTTGTCGAATGACGACTTGTAGACGAGCCCGATGCCGAGGCTGCCGGCGATCTCCTTGAGCGCCGAGGCGATCTCGAAGGCGTGGTCGCGGCTCTCCATCTGGCAGGGTCCGGCGATCAGCGCGAGCGGCAGCGCGTTGCCGAACCGCACCGGGCCGGCTTCGACGATCGCGGAGGCTGTGCTCACCTGCGGTCTCCCACCAGCCGGGCCAGGGCCTCGTCGATCTTGGCGCGGCGTGCCTCGGCCTCGGCGCGGCGTTCGCGCTGCTCGTCGACCACCTCCTCGGGTGCCCTCGCGAGGAAGTCGGCATTACCGAGCTTGGCGTTGATCTTGGCGACCTCGCCGTCGAGCTTGCCGCGCTCCTTGGTGAGCCGCGCGACCTCCGCGTCGATGTCGATGACGCCGGCGAGCGGCAGCGCAGCCACCTCGCCGCGCACGATGAGCTGGAGCGACTGCCCGGGCGCGCTGTCGACCACCGAGATCTCCGAGATGCGGGCGAGCCGCCGGATGGTCTCGCCCCAGGGGGCGAGCCGCGCCCGCGTCTCCTCCGAAGGCGACACCAGCGCCAGGGGGATCTGCGCACCGGCCGGCACGCCCATCTCCGAGCGAACCGAGCGGACCTCCGAGATCAGGTCCACGACCCAGCCGATCTCGGCTTCGGCAGCCGCGTCGGAGAGGTCGTTCACCTCCGGCCAGGGCGCCAGCGCCAGCACGCCGACCCCGCCCCGCGCCTCCCAGAGCTCCTCGGTGAGGAAGGGCATGAAGGGATGCAGCGTCTTGAGGATAAGCTCGAAGACATGCGCGACCGTGGCGCGAGTCTCGTCCTTGTCGGGCCCGTCCGCGCCTTGCAGCAGCGGCTTCGCGAGCTCCAGGTGCCAGTCGCAGAACGTGTTCCAGACGAAGCGGTAGGCGGAGGCGGCCGCGTCGTTGAACCGATATTCGTCGATCGCCGCGCTCACCGCGGCGACCGCGCCGGTCGCCTCACCCAACACCCACCGGTTTAGCGGCAGGCGCACGCCCGCCGGATCAAAGCCCGGGGTTGCGACGCAGCCGTTCATCTCGGCGAAGCGGGCCGCGTTCCAGATCTTGGTCGCGAAGTTGCGGTAGCCCTCGACCCGCTGCAGCGACAGCTTGATGTCGCGCCCCTGCGCGGCCATGGCGGCGAGCGTGAAGCGCAGCGCGTCCGCGCCGTATTTGTCGATGAGGTCGATGGGGTCGATCACGTTCCCCTTCGATTTCGACATCTTGGCCCCGCGCTCGTCGCGCACGAGGGCGTGGATATAGACCGTGTCGAACGGCACGCGGTCCATGCAGTGCAGGCCCATCATCATCATCCGGGCGACCCAGAAGAAGATGATGTCGAAGCCGGTGACGAGCGTGTTCGTCGGGTAGTAGCGCGCGAGTTCGGGCGTCTCGTCCGGCCAGCCGAGGGTCGAGAAGGGCCAGAGCGCCGACGAGAACCAGGTGTCGAGAACGTCCTCGTCCCGCGTCAGGTAGGTCGCGGCCCGCTCGGGATCGGACGCGATCGCGGCACCCTCCTCCTCCGTCAGCGAACCCTCGACGACGTCGCGCGCCAGGGCCGCGGCGAGCGCCTCGTCCGCGTTCTCCGCGACATAGATGTGGCCGTCCGGGCCGTACCAGGCCGGGATCTGATGGCCCCACCAGAGCTGGCGTGAGATGCACCACGGCTCGATGTTCTCCAGCCACTGGAAGAAGGTCTTCTCCCAGTTCTCCGGCACGAAGCGGGTCTGCCCCGCGCGCACGGAGGCGAGCGCCCGCTCCGCCAGCGGCTTCACGTCCACGAACCACTGGTCCGTGAGGTAGGGCTCGATCACCACGCCGGAGCGGTCGCCATGCGGCACCGCATGCGTGTGCGGCTCGATCGCTTCGAGGAAGCCGTCCGTTTCGAGCATCGCCACAATGGCCTTGCGTGCGGCCTCCCGGGTCTCGCCTTCCAGATGGGAGAGCCTGAGCTTCGCCTCGTCGCTCGCATCGGCGGACAGGCCGTCCCAAAAACCCTCGCTGTCGAGGATGCGGATCTCCGCGGCGGGCCCGAGCACGTTGATGGGTGTCAGGCCATGGCGGCGGCCGACCTCGAAATCGTTGAAGTCATGCGCCGGTGTGATCTTGACCGCGCCCGTTCCCTTCTCGGGATCGGAATACTCGTCCGCGACGATCGGAATCGCCCGCCCGATCAGCGGCAGGATCGCGCGCTTCCCGACCAGATCGGCATAGCGCTCGTCGTCCGGATGCACCGCCACCGCGACGTCGCCGAGCATCGTCTCCGGGCGCGTGGTCGCGACCGTGATGAACCGGCCGGGCTCACCCTCGATCGGGTAGCGGATGTGCCAGAGCGAACCGCGGACTTCGACCTGCTGCACCTCGAGATCGGAGATCGCGGTCCCGAAGGCCGGATCCCAGTTCACGAGCCGCTTGTCCTTGTAGATCGAGCCTTCGCGATACAGATCGACGAAGACCTTGAGCACGGCCTGCGACAGGCCCTCGTCCATGGTGAAGCGCTCGCGCGACCAATCGCAGGAGGCGCCGAGCCGCTTCAGCTGGCTGACGATCGTGCCGCCGGACTGCTCCTTCCACTCCCAGACGCGCCGGACGAATTCCTCGCGGCCGAGGGTGCGGCGATCAGGCTGCTTCTGCTCGGCCAGGCGCCGCTCGACCACCATCTGGGTCGCGATGCCGGCATGGTCCATGCCGGGCTGCCACAGGACCTCGCGGCCGCGCATGCGCTGGAACCGGCACAGGATGTCCTGGATCGTGTTGTTGAGGGCGTGCCCCATGTGGAGCGAGCCGGTCACGTTGGGCGGCGGAATGACGATGCAATAGGGCTCGGCGCCCTTGCGCTCGGGCCGGCCGGCCTTGAACGCGTCCGCCTCCTCCCAGCGCCGGGCAATGCGCGCCTCGACGGCGGCAGGGTCGAAGGTCTTATCCATGATCTGCGCGTGAAGTCCTGAAGGGCCCGGGCCGAGCCGCAGGGCTTTCAGGGGCTTTGGAGCCCGAATCCCGCTTCGTCAACCGCCGGGGCGGCGCGAACCCGGGAGTGGACGCGTCAGATCAGCC
>JAQGJZ010000517.1 GCA_028290385.1 Enterovirga sp. | reverse complement strand
ATCGAGCCGCCGCTATGCCCTGATCCATGAGCTGCGGGACGAGCCGGAGCCGGCCCTGCAGGATCTGCTCGGGCGCCTGTCGCCGGTCGACCTCGTCCTGGTCGAGGGTTTCAAGCGCGCGGCCCATCCGAGGATCGAGGTGCATCGCGCCGCAAATGGCAGGCCCTTTCTCTTTCCGGACCTGCCGGGCATCGTCGCGCTCGCGACCGATGCGGCCCTGCCGGACGCCCTGCCGCTCCCGGCCATGCACCTCGACGATGTGCGGGCCATTGCCGAGGCGGCGCTCGCGCATGCGCTCCCGCTGGCCGAAACGCTGGCGCGGCTTTCCGCCCACCCCGTCTCAGCCTGACCCATGGCCCAGCTCACCAACGATTGCTTCGCGACCGGCGACCGCCTGATGCCGATCGACGAGGCGCTCGCGCTGATCGCCGAGCGCGTCACCTGCGTCGTCGAGCCGGAGACCGTGCCGCTCGCCGAGGCGGACGGCCGGGTGCTCGCGCAGGGGACCGTGGCGGGCGTGAGCCTGCCGCCTTTCGATAACTCGGCGGTGGACGGCTATGCGGTCCGCGCCGCCGACCTAGCGGGGCAGGGAGACACCGTCCTGCCCGTGGTCGGCCGCGTCGCGGCGGGGCAACACCCCGGGGCCGCCGGGCCCGGGCAGGCGGTGCGGATCTTCACCGGGGCGCCGATGCCGCCCGGCTTCGACACGGTCTTCATGCAGGAGGACGTGGTTTTGGACGAGAGCGGCCGTGCCCGCCTGCCCGCAGGCCTCGCAGCGGGGGCGAATCGCCGCCTCGCCGGGGAGGATCTCGCCGCCGGCACGGTCGCGCTGGAACCCGGCCGCCGGCTCGGGCCTGCGGACCTCGCGCTCCTCGGGGGGCTCGGCACCCCCGAGGTCCGGGTCCGGCAAAAGCTGCGGGTGGCGCTGTTGTCGACGGGCGACGAGGTGGCCAGACCCGGCGCGTCGCTCCGCCCCGGCCAGCTCTACGATGCCAACCGCCCCATGCTGGCCGCGCTGCTGCGCCGCGCGGGCTGCCTTGTCAGCGATCTCGGGATCGTGCCCGACCGGCGCGACGCGATGCGCGAGGCGCTGTCGCGGGCGGCCGGCGCGCACGATCTGATCCTGACCTCCGGCGGCGTGTCGACCGGGGAGGAAGACCATGTCCGGGCGGCCGTCGACCAGGCGGGCGCCCTCACCTTCTGGCGCATCGGCATCAAGCCGGGCCGGCCGGTCGCCATGGGCGTGGTCGGCGGCACGGCCTTCATGGGCCTGCCCGGCAACCCGGTCGCGGCCTTCGTGACCTTCGCGTTTCTCGGGCGCGCGCTGGTGGCGCGCCTGTCGGGCGAGCGCTTCACGCCGCCGACGCCGCTCGCCGTGCCCGCCGCCTTTCCCTACCGGAAGAAGCAGGGCCGGCGGGAATACGTCCGGGTCCGGCTGGTGCGGGACGACGAGGGGCGCCTCAGCGCGCACAGGCACCCGCGCGAAGGCGCCGGCGTGATCACCTCGCTGACGGAGACGGACGGGCTCGCCGAGATCCGCGAGGACGTGACCCGGATCGCGCCAAGCGACGGCATCGGCTTCTACCCCTACGCCGCTCTCTACTGAGCGGAGTTGGCCGCCAGCCGTCGGGCCTCGTCCAGGTCCTCCGGGGCGTTCACGTTGAAGAACGGGTCGGGATCGGCGGTCCATTCCGCGACCGCCCCGCCCTGATCCGCCGTCCAGCGGCCGACCTTGCGCTCGCCGCGCCCGAGCGCGGCCCGCAGCTCCTCGCGCAGGGCCACCCGCCAGAGCCCGTTCACCGGATGGGTGCGGCCGCCCGAGGCAGCGGAGGCGAGCGGCGCGCCGGCCGCCTCCCGGGCGGCGTGCAGGCGGGCCACGAAGTCGGCCGGCAGGAACGGCGTGTCGCCCGCGACGGTCGCGATCCAGACGAGATCCGGGCGGTGCTCCGCGGCCCAATCCATCCCGGCGAGCACGCCGGCCAACGGCCCGGCGAAATCCGGCACGCTGTCGGACACGACCGGCACGCCGAGCGCGGCGAAACGTCCCGGGTCGCCATTCGCGTTCAGGACCAGCCCGGCACATTGCGGCCCGATCCGCTGCAGCAGGCGCTCAAGGATCGTGCGCCCCTCGATGACGCTCAAGCCCTTGTCGCCGCCGCCCATTCTCCGGGACAGGCCGCCGGCCAGAACGACGCCCAGTGTCTCGGAATGTGCCGCCATGCGCCTCGCCCTCATCCGCAGCGTCTTAACCGCTCCGAAACCGTAAATGCTGAAAATTCGAGCCGGTGGCCGGATGCTCCGGCCGGCTCGGGACCCAGATGGGACGTCAGTCCAGCCTGACTTGGATGTGCGCGACGGTGGCCCCCTGGGTGCTGGCCGCGGGCATGCTCGTGTCGTTCACGGCGGTGGCGAGCAACGACCCGCAGGCGGGGATCAGCGCCGCTCCGGCCTATCGCCAGAGCCTCGCCCCCGAGCCGAACCTCGTTGCGGCAGCCGGCATCATCGCCGGGGCGAGCGCCAAGCTGCCTCGGCTCGCCTTTGACGAGCTCGTCCCTGCCAGCGCCACGCCACAGCTCCGCTACGTGCCTAAGGCGAGCGAGACGACGCCGCCCGAGGTCCAGCGCGCGACCAAAAGCGCCGCGCGCCCCGAGCTCGAGCCGAGCCTGAGCCGCCGCGGGGTCGAACTCGCGCGGCTGTCGACGCCGGTCTCGAAGCGGCTCGCCTTTGCGCTCGACGAACGGGTCCTGCCCCCAACCGTGCTGATGCCGGG
>JAQGJZ010000238.1 GCA_028290385.1 Enterovirga sp. | reverse complement strand
GGCATCCCGATGGGGTCGGAGGCGCATTGGCCGCGCTGGCTGACGGGGGCGGGCAACGCGAGCGCCCTGATGCCGCTCTTCGGCCAGGACTTCATCCGCTACATGGCGTTCCAGCCCTCGGCGGGCCCCGGCGCCTCGATCGCGGATTACGATGTCGAGCGCGATCCCCCGCGGCTCGCCGCGATGGCACCCGTCTACAACGCGGCGACCTTTGATCCCGCTTCAGGCACGGCAAACCCGGCTGCCGATCTCTCGGCCTTCGCGCGCGCCGGCGGAAAGATACTGCTCTATCATGGCTGGGCTGACTCGCTGGTCACGCCCGAGATGACGGTCGCGTTCTATGACGCGCTCGCAAAGAAGGCGGGCGGCGCGGCGCAGCTGCAGGAGACCGCGCGACTCTTCATGGTGCCCGGCATGGACCATTGCGGCATCAGCACCGAGGGCCCGGCATATCGGACACGGGAATCGATCCGCTGACGGCGCTGGAGCGCTGGGTCGAGCAGGGCGAGGCCCCGGCCCAGTTGATGGCGACCAAGGCCGGCGCGCCCGGCGCCAAGCCGGCCTGGAGCCGCCCGGTCTGCGCCTACCCCAGGGTGGCCCGGTATTCGGGAACCGGAGACGCCACCGAGGCGGCGAATTTCACCTGCGCCGAGCCCTGAGCCGTCGGGGTGGCCTCCATAAAGAAAAAGCCGGCCCGGATATCCGGGCCGGCCTGTCGCGGGAAACGCGGCGGGATGAGCCCCGCCGGGTCCGATTAGAAGGTGCCGAACTTGAAGTTCAGGCCGGCACGGGCCACGACACCGCTGGTCTCGAAGCGAGAATTGTAGCCGGTGCCGACGCCGCCCGTACCCGGGATCACGTTGACGCCGACGGTGCGGCGGCCGAGGTCGTAATACAGCGCCTCTGCCTTCACGGTGACTGCGCTCGAGCCGAACCAGTTCCAGTTCGGCATGGCGTATTCGATGCCGCCGCCGGCCGCCCAACCGGTCTCCATGCTGGTGCGGCGCCCCGTGAACTGGCGGACATTCGCCGGCTGCGGGCCGAAGAAGTTGCCGCTGTAATCCACATCGCCATACGCGAAACCGCCCGTCCCGTAGACGAGGGCGCGATCCATCGCGAAGCCGAGGCGGCCGCGGACGGTTCCGAGGAAGCCGAGGTCCTGCCGGAAGACGTTGTTGCGGGTCGCGACCGCACCGCCGACCACGGCCGGAGCCGTCGTGACGACGGTCGTGGTGCGCTGCAGGTCCGTATAGGCGATGTCCGCCTCGACGCCGGCCACGAAGCCGCCGAACTGGACGTTGTAGCCGATTTGGCCACCGCCGCTGAAGCCGTCTTGGTCAAGCTGAACGAGCCCCGGGCGGGCACCCGTGCCGACCGTGGTGACGTTCGCGGCCGCCTGGCCGGTCGTCACGACCCGGGCGCTGTCCGAGAAGGCGTAGCCGGCATTCACGCCGACATAGAAGCCCGTCCAGGTGAAGACCGGGACGGCGACATAAGGGACGGGCGGCGCACTGCGGGCGGGCAGGTCTGCCGCGAGCGCGGACGAGGCGAGCGCGGTCGCCGCCGCCGTGACAAGAAGAAAGCGATTCAGCACGTTGTTTCCTCCGGATAGCTTTGCCACGGCCATGGCTATCCGGGAGCTGTGCGTACGGCTGTCCCTCTGTCGCAACGTCGCGCGGCAATGCGGCCGGATGACGCGATCGTGACCGCCCGCTCAGGCCGCGGCCTGGCGATAGCTCGCCGGGTCGTAGTTCAGGATCGGCGACAGCCAGCGCTCGACCTCGGTGATGCTCATGCCCTTGCGGGTGGCATAATCCTCGACCTGGTCGCGCTCGACCTTCGCGACCCCGAAGTAATGCGCGTCGGGGTGGGCGATGTAGATGCCGGACACGGATGAGCCGGGCCACATCGCAAAGCTCTCGGTGAGCTTCACGCCGATGCGGCGCTCGGCCCCCAGCAGGTCGAACAGCGTCGCCTTCTCCGTATGGTCGGGCTGGGCCGGATAGCCCGGCGCAGGGCGGATCCCGTCATAATCCTCGCGCACGAGGTCCTCGGGCGACAGGGTCTCGCCGGGCGCATAGCCCCAGAACTCGCGCCGGACGCGCTCGTGCATCCGCTCCGCGAAGGCCTCGGCGATGCGGTCGGCCAGCGCTTTCACGAGGATCGAGCGGTAATCGTCGTTAGCGCGCTCGAAACGCTCGGCGATGCGCCCTTCCTCGACCCCCGCCGTGACCACGAAGGCACCGACATAATCGCCGACCGAACCTTCGGGGGCGACGAAATCGGCGAGGCAGACGTTGGGCCGGCCATCGCGCCGCTGCAACTGCTGGCGCAGGCCGTGCAGGGTGGCCAGCGTCTCGCTCCGGCTCTCGCCGTTATAGAGACGGATGTCGTCGCCCACCGCGTTCGCGGGCCAGAAGCCGATCACGGCCTTCGGGTTGAACCAGCGCTCGGCGACGATCTTTGCCAGCATCTCCTGCGCGTCCTCAAAGAGCTGGCGGGCGGATTCGCCCTGCGCTTCGTCGTCGAGGATCGCCGGGTAGCGGCCCTTCATGTCCCAGGTCTGGAAGAAGGGCGTCCAATCGATATACGGCACGAGTTCGCCGACATCGTAGGTGCGGAACACGCGGGTGCCGCTGAAGCTCGGCTTCGTCGGCCGGTACGCGGCCCAATCGATCCTCACCGGATTGGCGCGCGCGGTTGCGATCGGCACACGCTGCTTGTCCGCCTCCGAGCGCGCATGCGCGTCGGCCACCTTGCGGTATTCGGCCCGCACGTTGGCGATATAGGAGACCTTCTGGTCCTCCGAGAGCAGCGCCGAGACGACGCCGACCGCGCGGCTCGCGTCGTTCACGTGCACGGCCTGCCCGGCCTTGTAGTTCGGGTGGATCTTCACCGCCGTGTGCACCCGGCTGGTGGTCGCGCCGCCGATCAGGAGCGGGATGTTGAAGCCCTCGCGCTCCATCTCAGCCGCGACATGCGCCATCTCGTCGAGCGAGGGGGTGATCAGGCCCGACAGGCCGACGATGTCCACCTTCTCGGCCTTGGCGATGTCGAGGATCTTCTGCGCCGGCACCATCACGCCGAGGTCGATCACCTCGTAGTTGTTGCACTGCAGAACGACGCCAACGATGTTCTTGCCTATGTCGTGCACGTCGCCCTTCACGGTGGCCATCAGCACCTTGCCCGCGGCCGAGACCTGCGACAGCCCCGTCTCCTCCCGCTCCTTCTCCATGAAGGGCATCAGGTAGGCGACGGCCTGCTTCATCACGCGCGCCGACTTCACGACCTGCGGCAGGAACATCTTGCCCGAGCCGAACAGGTCGCCGACGACGTTCATGCCGCTCATGAGCGGCCCTTCGATCACGTGAAGCGGGCGCGCGACCGACAAGCGCGCCTCCTCGACATCCTGGGCGATGAAGTCGGTGATGCCGCTGACGAGCGCGTGCTCGAGGCGCTTGCCGACTGGCCATTCGCGCCAGGCGAGATCCTGCACTCTGACCTGCCCGGAGCCGCCCGACTTGAAGCGCTCGGCCACCTCGAGGAGGCGCTCCGTCGGCGACGGCACCTCACCCTGGCGGCGGTTGAGGACCACGTCCTCGCAGAGGTCCCGCAGCTCAGGATCGATGTTCTCATACACGGCGAGCTGGCCGGCATTGACGATGCCCATGTCCATGCCCGCCTGGATGGCGTGGAACAGGAACACCGCGTGCATCGCCTCGCGCACGGGCTCGTTGCCGCGGAACGAGAAGGACAGGTTCGAGACGCCGCCCGAGATGTGGCAATGCGGCAGGGAGCTGGTGATCTCGCGCGTCGCCTCGATGAAGTCGACGCCGTAATTGTTGTGCTCATCGATCCCCGTCGCGACCGCGAAGATGTTGGGATCGAAGATGATGTCCTCGGGCGGGAAGCCGACCTCGTCCACCAGGATGCGGTAGGCGCGCGTGCAGATCTCGACCTTGCGCGCCCGCGTGTCGGCCTGGCCGGTCTCGTCAAAGGCCATCACGACCACGGCCGCGCCGTAGTCGCGGCAGATCCGGGCCTCGGCCTTGAACTTCTCGACGCCCTCTTTCATCGAGATCGAGTTCACGATCGGCTTGCCCTGGATGCATTTCAGGCCGGCCTCGATGACGTGGAACTTCGAGGAATCGACCATCACGGGCACGCGCGCGATGTCGGGTTCTGCCGCCACGAGGTTCAGGAACTCGACCATCGCCTTCTCGGAATCGAGCAGGCCCTCGTCCATGTTGATGTCGATGACTTGGGCGCCGCCCGCCACCTGGTCGCGCGCCACGTCGAGCGCCGCCGCGTAATCGCCGTTGGTGATGAGCTTCCTGAACTTGGCCGAGCCGGTCACGTTGGTGCGCTCGCCGACATTCACGAACGGGATGTCGGACGTGAGCGTGAACGGCTCGAGGCCGGACAGCTTCATCTGCGGCTCGAAGCTCGGCACCGCGCGCGGGGGGACGCCCGCGACGGCCTGCGCGATCGCCCGGATATGGGCTGGCGTGGTGCCGCAGCAGCCACCGACGACGTTCACGAGCCCCGCTTCCGCAAACTCGCGGATGAAGACGGCCGTCGCCTCCGGGCTCTCGTCATAGAGGCCGAACTCGTTCGGCAGGCCAGCATTCGGATAGGCGCAGACGAGCGTATCGGCGACACGGCCGATTTCCTGGATATGCGCCCGCATCTCGCGCGCCCCGAGCGCGCAATTGAGGCCGATCGTGATCGGATCGGAGTGCCGGACGGAGTGCCAGAACGCGGTCGGCGTCTGGCCCGACAGGGTGCGGCCCGACAGATCGGTGATCGTGCCGGAGATCATGATCGGCAGCGTCCTGCCGGTCTCGGTGAAGACGCGGCGCGAGGCGACGATCGCTGCCTTGGCGTTGAGCGTGTCGAAGATCGTCTCGATCAGGATCAGGTCGGCCCCGCCCTCGATCAGGCCCCTCACCTGCTCCTCGTAGGCCTCGCGCACCTCATCGAAGGTGACGGCGCGGAAGCCCGGATTGTTCACGTCCGGCGAGATGGACAGGGTGCGGTTGGTCGGCCCGAGCGCGCCGGCCACGAACCGGCGGCGCCCGTCCTTCGCGGCCGCCAGATCGGCCGCCTCGCGTGCGAGGCGTGCGCCGTCGACATTAAGGTCGTGGACGGCGCTCTCCAGCCCGTAATCGGCCTGGGCGATGCGGGTCGACGAGAACGTGTTCGTCTCGACGATGTCGGCCCCGGCCAGGAAGTAAGCGAGGTGGATGTCCCGCACCGCGTCCGGCTGGGTCAGGATCAGAAGGTCGTTGTTGCCCTTCTGGTCGTGCCGGTGGTCGCGGAACCGCTCGCCCCGGAAATCGGCCTCCGAAAGCTTCAGGTTCTGGATCTCGGTGCCCATGGCGCCGTCGAGCACGAGGATGCGCTCGCGGGCGGCGTCCCGAAGGGCCTGCGCGATATCGTGGGGTGCGTGGTCGGACATGGTCTCACCGTCGTTCCGGGAGGCCCGCAGGCCGCCCCCGGAACCCGCGATCGAGCACGAGCGCGGGTCTGATTCTGATCAGCCGGGCGAACCCAGCCGTGGGGTCCGGGCGCCCGCTCGCGCGGCGCCCGAAGGGACGAAGTTAGGCTGCCGCGCGCGCCGCCTCTGGGGCCGGTTGCGCCCGAAGACCCAGCAGGTGGCAGACCGCGAAGACGAGGTCGGCGCGGTTCATCGTGTAGAAGTGAAACTCGGTCACGCCGCGATCGAGAAGGTCGAGCACTTGCTCGGCCGCCACCGCCGCTGCGATCAGCTTGCGGGTCTCGACATCGGTCTCGAGCCCCTCGAAGCGGGCCGCGAGCCAATCGGGCACGCTCGCTCCGGTGCGGGTGGCGAAATTCGCCGCCTGCTTGAAGTTCTGCACCGGGAGAATGCCGGGCACGATCGGGATGTCGATCCCGCGTGCCCGCACGCGGTCGAGGTAGCGAAGGAAGACGTCGTTGTCGAAAAAGAACTGGGTGATCGCGCGGGTCGCGCCGCAATCCACCTTGGCCTTCAGGGCATCGATGTCGGCATCGAGCGAGGCGGCCTCGGGGTGCTTCTCCGGGTAGGCCGAGACGGACACCTCGAAATCGCCGACCCGGCGGATGCCCGCGACGAGGTCGCAGGTCTGCTCGTAGCCACCCGGATGCGCCTCGTAGCGCGTGCCCGGGCCGGCGATCGGATCGCCGCGCAAGGCCACGATGTGGCGCACGCCGGCGTCCCAATAGGACCGCACCACCTCGTCGACCTCATCCCGGGTCGCGGCGACGCAGGTGAGGTGGGCGGCAGGCGCCAAGCTCGTTTCCTTGACGATGCGCGCCACCGTGTTGTGCGTGCGTTCGCGCGTCGAGCCGCCCGCCCCGTAGGTGACGGAGACGAAGTTCGGCCGCAGGGGCGCCAGGCGCTCGATCGCGGACCAGAGGTTCGCCTCCATCTCGGCGCTCTTCGGGGGGAAGAACTCGAAGGAGACTTTTACGGGCCGGGTCGAATGGCGGCTCGGGCGAAACGGCAGCGTGGACATCAGGCGACCTCTTTGGTGTCGGCCGCGAGCGGCCACGCGGTCACGGCGCGGCGATCCTCGCCGAGCCAGATGGATACGGTGAGCTTGTCGGCACCGCCCGCGGGCGGCGGCAGGTCGCGGGTGAGGATCGAGTCGAGCCCCGCCTCCTCCAGCCAATCGGTCACCTGCGAGGGCGCGAAGCCGAGCCGGCGGTGGCCTTCGCTGTCGCGCAGGAACTCGAGCTCGTGCGGGGCGAAATCGACCACGAGCAGCCGCCCGCCGGGCGCCACGCAGCGCGCGGCCTGCGCCAAGGCGCGCCCGGGATCGTCCAGATAATGCAGGACCTGGTGGATGATCACGAGGTCGAAGCTCTCGCGCACCAGCGGCGGCGCGTAGATGTCACCCTGCCGGAGTTCGACACCCGAGATGCCGGCGCGCTCCAGGTTCGCCCGGGCGACGGACAGCATGGCGTGGCTCGCGTCCAGCCCGACGATCCGCTCGGCGCGCGGCCCGAGCAGCTGGAGCATGCGGCCCGTGCCCGTGCCGAGATCGAGCAGCGAGCGGATCTGTTTGGACCCGACCGCCTCGACCACGGCAGCCTCGACGGCTTCCTCGGAGGCGTGGAGCGAACGAAGGCTGTCCCAGCGCGGCGCGAGCCGGGCGAAGAAGTTCTGGGCGGCGGCCGCGCGCTGCTCGCGGACCTCCGCGAGGCGCTCGCGGTCCTGCGAGAGCTGGGCATCCGCCCGATCGAGCGCGGCGAGGATCGGGCGCAGCAGAAGCGCGGTCTCGGCCCGGTCGGACAACCTGAAGAACGCCCAGGCGCCCTCGCGGTGGCGCTCCAGCAGCCCGGCCTCCACCAGCAGCTTGAGGTGGCGCGAGATGCGCGGCTGGGACTGGCCGAGGATGTCCGTCAGATCGGAGACGGACAGCTCGCCATCGGCCAGCAGCGCGAGAACGCGAATGCGCGTATCCTCGGACAAGGCCCTGAGCGCACCCAGAGCCGAGCCCAGGCCGAGCCGAGATTGCACGACATGACGAGACATAAAGATATGTTTATGTCTTCTTCCACCGCTCCGCAAGTGTTTCCGCCGCCGCGGCGGAAGGGAGTGGCCTGATGGTCGAAGCTGCCCGTCCGGGCGAGCGGACGCTGACGCTGCCCGAGACCACGGATGACGGCATCTACTTCATCGGCCGCCTCCGGACGCCGTGGCACGACCGCTCCGAATGTCCGAGAAACGCCAACGGCTCGGACGCGGTGTGCACGGTCGAGATCGACGCGCGCTTCGCCGACGGGCTGACCGGCGTGGAAGCCGCCTCTCACCTCATCCTGCTCTACTGGATGCATGCGGCGCGCCGGGATCTCGCGGTCCAGGTGCCGCGCCATCACGGACGGCCGCGCGGCACGTTTTCCGTCCGCTCGCCGGCCCGGCCGAACCCGATCGCACTGTCTGTGGTCCGGCTGGTCGGGCGGGACGGACTGAACCTGAAGGTGGTCGGGCTCGATTGCCTCGACGGCACGGCCCTCCTCGACATCAAGCCCTACCTTCCCTCGATCGAGTCCCGTCCGGAGGCCATCGTCGCGCCGGGCGTTTGATCAAAGGAGGCTGGCACCGAC
>JAQGJZ010000488.1 GCA_028290385.1 Enterovirga sp. | reverse complement strand
GAAAAGGACGTCGGTGAGGAGCGCCGCCGCATCGAGCACCGGCGCCTCGCCGCGATGACCGACCTCTGCGAGGTGGCGCTCTGCCGGCGGAAATCGCTGCTCGCCTATTTCGGCGAAGCGTCCGGGCCCTGCGGCCGCTGCGATCTCTGCACCGGCAAGGTCGAGGCTGTGGATGCGACGGAGGCGGCCCAGAAGGTGCTTTCCGCTGTCGCCCGCACCGGCCAGCGCTTCGGCATGGGACACCTCACGGCCGTGCTCTGCGGCGAGGCAACCGAGGCCGTGACACGCCACGGCCACGACAAGATCAAGACCTTTGGGGTCGGCCGCGACCGCGACAAGCGCGCGTGGAGCACCACCATCCGCCAGCTCTATGCCGCCGGCGCTCTAGCCGAGGCGAGCGAGGAGCACGGCGGCTTCTGCCTGACCGAGAAAGGCGAGACCATTCTGTTCGGGCGGGAGCGCATCGCGTTGCGCCCGCCACCCGTGCAGGCGCCCACGGCCCGCCGCGACCGCCGCGAGGCGCGCAACGCCCGCTTCGAGGGGCTCGACGAGGCGACCACCGCCTTGTTCGAGGATTTACGGACGGTCCGGCTCGGCCTGGCCCGCGCGGAGGGCGTCGCCGCCTACATCATCTTCCCCGACCGAACGCTGATCGAAATGGCGCAGCAGCGGCCAACAACCCTCGACGACATGCGCCGCATCCAAGGCGTCGGAGATCGCAAGCTCGCGGCCTACGGCGAGGCTTTCCTGGACGCCGTCCTCCGGCTCGCCTGACCTAGCACCGATCACTCGGGGCTCGGTGCTGTGTGACGCTAGGGGGCGTCCGGGCCATGGCTCTGGCCAAGATGGCGCTGCGATCAGTCGATCTTCGCGCCCGATATGCGCACGACCTCGCCCCACTTCGAAGTCTCATCTTTGATGAAGCTGCGAAAGGCCTCCGGGCTCAGGGGCCTCGACACCGCGCTGAGCGCAGCGAACTTGGCCGTGATCTCGGGCGCGGCCATGGCCCTGATCGTCTCGGCATTCAGCCGGGCGACGATATCGGTCGGCGTACCCTTCGGCGCCACGAAGCCGTTCCAGGCGATCGCGACATAGCCGGGCAGCACCGTCTCGGCGACGGTGGGGATGTCCTTCGCGCTCGGATGGCGCTCCGGCGACTCGATCAGGATCCTGGTCTCCCACGGCATGTAAAAGGGCTTGCCATTGAGCAGCTTGCCCCAGAACCTTGCGTTGAAGCTCCCGACAGAGCCGTTCGCGCCCGGAGCGAACCCGCGGCGATCTAGGTGGTGGCGGCTCGAACAGCCCTGATTCAGGTCTCGGCGGCCTTGGCGGCGAGCTCGGGATCATTGTCGGAGCGAACATGGCCCCGAGTCCCAGGGTTTGCGTTTCGAGAAGCCGCGCCCTTGCTGTCGACCTAGAGCCGTCGCTCCTGCTGGTACACGGCTGCATCCTGGGTGTTCCAGCCGAACCGTACGGGCGATCCAGGAGCCGGTATCTCGCCACCTCGATCAAGGCTGATCAGCAGCCTGGCCGCGCCACCGCAATCCGCGAAGAGGCTCCAGTGATCGCCCAGAAACGTTGCCTGCACGGCTGTCCCAACGACCTCGTTGGCAAAGGTGCCCGGCTGCGGCGACAGTCGCACCGCTTCCGGCCGGATCGCATACGAGGCCGGTCCATCGGCGGCAGCCGCCTCTGTGGGCGGAAGTTGCCACGTCCCCGTGGGAGAAATGAAGCGCCTCGTCGCGCTGTCGATGCTGCCCTCCACGATGGTCGACTTGCCGATGAATCCCGCAACAAAGCGGGTTGCCGGCCTGTCGTAGAGCTCCTGCGGGGAGGCAATCTGCTCGATCACGCCGCCCGACATAACGGCTACGCGATCGGACATCGTGAGCGCCTCTTCCTGATCGTGCGTCACGAAGACCGTCGTGATCTTCAGCCGCTGCAGCAGGAGGCGTACTTCGACCTGGAGCTCCTCCCGGAGAAGGCGGTCCAGGGCGCCGAAGGGCTCGTCGAGGAGAAGCAGGGCGGGCCGAACGATGAGGGCTCTCGCGAGGGCGACGCGCTGCTGCTGCCCGCCGCTCAGCTTGGATGGCCGGCGCTCGAGCAGGTGGTCGACCTTGACGAGGCGCGCGGCCTCTTCGACCCGCGCCTTGCGTTCGGGCGCGCCGACCTTCCGCATGCGCAGGCCGAAGACGATGTTCTCGGCTACGCTCATGTGTGGGAAGAGCGCGTAATTCTGGAACACCATGCCGATGTCGCGACGCTCGGGGAAGAGCTCGTTCACCCGGCGGCCCCGGATGCGGATCTCGCCGCGGGTCGGGACCTCGAAGCCCGCGATCATCGAGAGCGTGGTCGTTGTTCCGCCGCCGGAGGGTCCAAGCAGGGACAGGAACTCGCCTCGACTCAGCGCAAAGGTCGCGCCGCGAACGACATTGAGCCCGCCGAAATCCTTGTCGACGTCTGCGAGTTCGAGGTCGGGAGCGCTTGCCTCAGACACGCGACACCCCGCCCAGCGCGCGCGTACCAAGGAGGATGGCTGCGATCATGGCGACCTGAACCACCGAGACAGCCGCGACGAGCGGCTCGAAGTTGTTGATCATGTAGTTGAAGATCGCG
>JAQGJZ010000459.1 GCA_028290385.1 Enterovirga sp. | reverse complement strand
CGCTGCCGTTCATCATCACGGGCCTTCGGCTGACTTACGGGGTCGGCTGGCGCGTGATCGTCGGCGCCGAAATGATCTCCTCCATCTCGGGGCTCGGCTTCCTGATCGACGACGCCCGCTGGCAGCTCAGGCCCGACATCATGGTCTGCGGCATGATCACCATCGCGATGATCGGATGGCTGTCCGAGAACTGGTTCTTCGACTGGATCGAGGCCCGGACAATCGAGCGCTGGGGCATGAAGGCCTGAGTGGCCGTCCGCATCCGCCGCACTCCCCTCCACCTCTCCCGGGTCCTGCGTGATGTCAGCCTTGCGGCACTGGTTCGAGTATTTTCCCGGCAACCACATGTGGTCGCAGGGCATGATGTTCGCCATCGAGATGCAGACCTACGGGGCTGCGGCGATCAGCGAGGTCGATCAGGTCGGCCAGCACCTGATGGACCACCAGGGCGACAACGATCGCTGGTTTGACGAGTGGGTGGCGCTCGGGCGCAAGCTGGAGGGGATGGCCGACGCGGCCGAGCGTGACGGCCACGCCCTCTCGGCCGGGTCGTTCTACCTGCGCGCGTCCATCTATTACTTCTGCGGCGAGCGGTTCAAAGTGCCGGGCCCGGAGAAGGAGCAGGCCTATCGCGACTGCCTGCGCTGCTTCGAGAAGGGCATCGCGCGGCGGTATCCCGAGGTGGAACGCGTCGAGGTGCCCTATGAGGGACAGCACCTGCCGGCCTGGTTTTTCCGCGCCCCGGGGGCGGCCGCGAAGGCGCCGGCCGTGGTGTGCTTCGACGGGCTCGACAACGCCAAGGAGCTGTCCGTCTTCTTCGCCGGCGTGGAACTCGCCCGCCGCGGCATCCACACGCTCGCCATCGACGGGCCCGGCCAGGGCGAGGCCCTGCGCCTGCGCAAGATCCCGAGCCGCTACGATTACGAGGTGCCGGCCCGGGCGGCGCTCGCCGTCATGCGCGAGCGGCCCGAGGTCGATCCGGACCGCATCGCCGTGATGGGCTTCTCGATGGGCGGCTACTACGCCCCGCGCGCCGCCGCGATGGAGCCGGGCTTCGCTGCCTGCATCGCCTGGGGCGGGCATTTCGACTACCACGAGGCCTGGACGCGGCGGCGCCAGCTCATGGAATCCGGCTCGAGCCGAATCTCGGCGCCCAAGTTCCAGTTGCCATGGGTCTTGGGCGTTGCGGACATGGATTCCGCTATGGCGAAGCTGCGCGACTTCACCCTCGCGGGAATCGCCGAGAAGATGCGCTGCCCCTTCTTCTGCATCCACGGCGAAAACGACACGATCGTGCCCGTGGAATTCGCGAAGCGCCTTTACGAGGCCGTCGGATCGGAGAACAAGACGCTTCGCATCCTCACCGCCGAGGATTTCGGCAGCGAGCATTGCCAGGAGGACAACCGGCAGATCGGCGCGAACATCGTCGCAGACTGGATTGCCGATACGCTCCTCCCGCGTACCTGACACCACCAAACCGAGAGTACCCCGCATGGCCGCCGCCGAGGTGAAGGCGATCGATCACGTCGAGACGAGCTCGACGCCGCGTTACGAGCCCTATGGCTGGCACCATTGGCCGGACCATCCCTGGCTGTCCTACCAGTTCCGCCGCGCGCTCGGCGAAACGCAGGAGGGCGGCGGAAGCGTCTCGGAAAGCTTCCTGGCGGCCAGCCGGATGATCCCGGGCGATCTCGACAGCTGGCACGAGGAGTGGTTTCGCATCGCGCAGGCGAACCTCCAGCGTGGCGACGCCGAGGAGCAGGCCGGCCATATCCGCACCGCCATGAATTGCTGGCTGCGGGCCGCCGACATGTTCCGCTCGGCCGAGTTCTGGCTCGATCCCGACGATCCGCGCCGGCTCCCGACCTTTGATCTGTGCGAGCGCGCCACGCACAAGTTCCTCGAATACTGCACGCCGCGCGGCGAGGTGGTTGAGGTGCCGTACGAGGGCAAGTCGCTCTTTGCCTATTTCATTCGGGCGCCGTTCGACGTCCCGAAGCAGCCGGTCCTGATCGCGTTCGGCGGGCTCGACTCGTTCAAGGACGAGCTCTGGTACATGGTCGGGCGCGGGGCGCTCCAGCGCGGCATCTCCGTGCTGCTGGTCGATGGGCCTGGGCAGGGCGGCACCTTGCGCCGGCACGGGCTCCCGACCCGCTACGATTACGAGGTGCCGGTCGGCGCCTGCATCGACTGGCTCGCCGAACGGTCGGACGTCGACATGGACCGGATCGCCGTCTCCGGTTCCTCGCTCGGCGGCTATTACGCGGCCCGCGCGGGCGCGATGGAGAAGCGGCTCGCGGCCGCGATCTCGCACGGCGCCCAATGGAACATCCACGAGCGCTGGAAGGAGCGCGACGACAGCCACGGCCTCGCCGGCCACATGAAGTGGGTGTTCGGCGGCAAGTCCATGGCCGAGGCGACCGAGAAGGCCGTGAACTTCAAGCTCGAGGGCGTCCTCGACAAGATGACCTGCCCCTACCTGATCGTGCATGGCGGCCACGACGTGCTGGGCGTGCAGGCCGCACAGACCGTGTACGATTACGCCGTGAAGGCCGGCGTGAACGTGACGTTCAAGCTGGTCGAGGCCGACACGACCGGTGCCGAGCATTGCCAGCACGACAACCCGACCCTCGGGCAGGAGCTGATGCTGGACTGGCTCGCCGACCTGTTCGGCATCGACCAGCGCACGCTGCTTCGCGACAAGCTCATGAAACCGACCGCTTGACGGACCCTGAAGAGGGAAGAGATGACCACCCGCGCAGCGATCGGAAAACCAGGACAAGAGACATGACAATTGGCACCAGTGTTCGCGAGCGGCTTTCCTACGAGCCGATCACCGAGCGCGCCCCGCTCAAGCTGCCGGGCGGGGCCCGCGTGGCGGTCTACACCATCGTCAACGTGGAGAACTGGCGGCCGACCCATGCCATGCCGCGCACGATCCTGCCGCCGCCCATGGGCCAGCCGCTCCTGCCCGACGTGCCGAACTGGGCGTGGCACGAATACGGGATGCGGGTCGGCTTCTGGCGCTTCCACGAGGCGCTGAGCGAGCGCGGCCTCAAGGCGACGCTCGCCGTGAACGGCACTGCCTGCCGGATGTACGAGAAGGCCTGCGCGGCAGCCCGCGATTCCGGCTGGGAGTTCATGGGCCACGGCTACGAGCAGGGCCCGATGCACCGCGTCGAGGATCAAGCCAAGGCGATCGCCGACACCGTCGCGGCGATCAAGGACTTCACGGGCCGGCCGCCGCGCGGCTGGGAGAGCCCCGGCCTGACGGAAACGGACGAGACGCTCGACCTTCTGGCCGAGGCCGGTATCGAGTATGTCGCCGACTGGCCGCTCGACGACCAGCCTGTGTCCCTGAAGGTCAGGTCGGGCCGGA
>JAQGJZ010000359.1 GCA_028290385.1 Enterovirga sp. | reverse complement strand
TGAACCGCTGCATGGGCCAGACGGACCTCTACCCCTTTGTCCTGTCCGCCGCTGTGGAGAAGAAGCTCGGCTTCATCCACTGGCTGGTCCATGACCACCGCACCCGCACGGGCGCTTGATCAACTGCGTCGCTTATCCTCGCCAGTCTGACCCGGCTGGCGAGGGGGCCTGAAGCGTGCCGGGGAGGAATGCATCGTGTTTGCGCGCGGCGCGCGCGACCGCACGCTCACTCTCGGGACCAACGACATCCTGGTCGCGGCCCGGAGCATCGACCTGGATGCCGGGTTCAGGCTCATAAGAGCGCCACCATCCCTTCCTTCGGCCTGGACCTTGTCGGCAGACCTGGTCTCGCTCGCCTCTGACGCCGCCCGGCGGCCGGGCGCGTGAACGCTCGCCGCCGCCGCCGATGCGACCTCGATGCCCGGCACCGCTGCGTGTGCGGGCGGGTTGATCCGCGATAGGGTGCGGCATGAAGAAGATCGGCTTTCTTTCCTTCGGGCACTGGTCGCCCTCCCCGCAATCGCAGACGCGTTCGGCAGCCGACGTCCTCCTGCAATCCATCGACCTGGCGGTCGCGGCCGAGGAGCTCGGCCTGGATGGGGCGTATTTCCGGGTGCACCACTTCGCACGGCAGCTCGCCTCGCCGTTTCCGCTGCTGGCAGCGGTCGGCGCCAAGACCAGCCGCATCGAGATCGGCACGGCCGTGATCGACATGCGCTACGAGAACCCGCTCTACATGGCCGAGGATGCCGGGGCGGCGGACCTGATCGCGGGCGGGCGCTTGCAGCTCGGCATCAGCCGCGGCTCTCCCGAGCAGGTGATCGATGGGTGGCGGCACTTCGGCTACCAGCCGGCCGCGGGCGAAACCGACGCCGAGATGGGCCGGCGCCATGCGGAGGTGTTTCTCCACGTGCTCGGCGGGGAAGGGTTCGCGCAGCCGAACCCCAGGCCGATGTTTCCGAATCCGCCCGGCCTGCTCCGGCTGGAGCCGCATTCGGAAGGCCTGCGCGATCGGATCTGGTGGGGTGCCGGCTCCAACGCCACGGCGATCTGGGCGGCCACGCGCGGGATGAACCTGCAGAGCTCGACCCTGAAGGATGACGAAACCGGGGAGCCGTTCCACGTCCAGCAGGCAGCGCAGATCCGCGCCTACCGGGCGGCCTGGCGCGAGGCCGGCCACGCGCGCGAGCCGCGCGTCTCGGTGAGCCGCAGCATCTTCGCCTTGGTGGACGATCGCGATCGCGCTTATTTCGGGCGGAGCGGCCAGGACCAGGACCATGTCGGCTTCCTGGACGAAAAGACCCGGGCCATCTTCGGGCGCGGATATGCCGCCGAGCCCCACGTGCTGGTCGAGCAGCTGCGGCGGGACGAGGCGATCGCCGAGGCCGATACGCTCCTGCTCACGGTGCCGAACCAGCTCGGCGTCGCCTACAACGCGCATGTCATCGAGGCGATCCTGACCCACGTCGCGCCGGCCCTCGGCTGGCGCTGACGCACCGCGGCGGCATTGGGGGCGGGGAGCGGCTTCGTCGAAAGACGCTGGTCCCGGTCGTTCTCGGAAGGGCGGAACTGGGCTACACTCCAGGCCAGTGAGCGCGAGGATGCCTCCCATGCGATCGCGGTACCGGTCTGGATGCCTGTTGGCCTTGTGCGTCGCCGCAGGGCCGGCCTTCGCTCAGGGCACGGCAGCCCAGCGGGCCGCTTGCACGCCGGATGTCTTTCGGCTGTGCAGCGGCGACATCCCGAACGTCTCGCGCATCGTCGCCTGCCTCAAGCGCGAGAAGCCAAAGCTGAGCGCCGGTTGCGGGCAGGTGATCAGCTCGCTCGACACCACCCAGACGGCGACACGCTCGACCCGCGATGTGGGCGCCTGGTGCGATTTCGGCGCGCAGCCTGCGCCGGGGCAGGACGTGTGGGTCGCCTGGTGCGAGGAAGCGCGCGCCACCCGTTAACGGGCCGGGCGCCCGCGCCTAACGCCCGCTTCGCGGCGGGCCCGCCGCACCCGCTGATCCGTTGTCCCGGGGCGGCGGCGACAGCAGGCGATCCAGCAAGCCCCCGAGCGGCCCGCGCATGAACGAGTCGACGGGCGAGGGCGCCCCGCCCGCGCCAGCCCCGCCAATGCGGCTCCGGGGCCCGTCCCACGGCCCCTCGATGACAACCGGGATCTGCAGGTCGTTGAGGGCCTGGGCCATGCCCTTGAACCCGACCAACTGCGTGAGGATGCTGAAGGCCACGCTCTTCGCCGTCAGGTCGATGCTCCCGGCCCCCTTCGCGGTGATCACGGGCCCGAGGATGGCGAGGTCCCGGGTCTCGGCCCGGCCCCCTTCGATCGTGAAGCTCGCGGTGAGCTGGTCGAAGGCGGTGCGGCCGGCATCTGCGCGCTGCGTGACGCTGGGCAGGTGGGCGGCCGCCAGCTGCGCCAGCGCCGGCAGATCGACCATGTTGAGGCGGCCGTTGCGGGCCTCGATCCTGGCCGTGCCCGCGAGGCTGCGGCCGATCTCATCGCCGCGCCACCCGCTTCCCGCGACATCGAAGCTGGCTGTCAAGGTCCCATCCACGAGCCCGAAGCCGCGCGAAAACAGCGGCAGCGAGCTGACATTCCGGAGCTCTGCCGAGAGGGCATAGCGTGGCTCTGCGCCGGCCGAGACGAGCGAGAGCGTGCCGGCGATCGTGCCGCCGTGGAAGCCGGCCTCGGCGAGCCGCGCCGTGACAACCCCGTCGGCGAGCTGGATGTCGGCGGCCACATCGGACGCCGTGACCGACCCGATCGCGACGGACTTCGCGCGCAGGCCGAGGCGCCCGTCGAAATCCTGCAGCACGTCCAGGTCGCCTGGTGACAAAGCGGGGCCGGCATCGGGGCCCCCGTCCAGGCGCAGTGTCGGGATCGAGACGTCGATCCTGACGAGCGGCTTGGCCGTGAGGTCGAGCAGGGCCGCCCCGGCCCATGTGGAATCGCCCAGCGTGCCCGTGAGCTGGGACAGGATCACGCGCGGCCCGTCCGTGCCCAGCACCGTGCGTCCGACGAGCGGCTTGCTTCGCAGCCCGGCGGCCTCGATCCGGAACTCCAGGGGTGCTCCGTCCTCGGCGGGAGCGCCCCGCTGCGTGAGGCCGAGCCGCGCGTTCAGCGATCCGGCGGGCGCCTGGAGGTCGACCTTGAGGCTGCGCGCGCCGGCGTTCTCCTCGACCGCAAGGTCGCCCGCGATCCCGGCGAGCGTGCGCGGGCTGCGGCCCGGACCGGCCTTGAACACCACCGCGCTGTTCGCCAGCACGATCCGGCCCGGCAGGGGCGAGTCCGAGCGTGGCCGCGCCTCGATCGCGCCTGCCACATCCACGAAGCGCCACCATTCCGGCGGGAGCATCACGGTCAGGCCGTCGATCTCGACCCGGCGGGGCATTGCGGCGCGCAGGATTTCGAGCGGCGAGGCGAGCAGCCTGACCTGACGCGCCTCGAACTGGGCGGCCGTGCCGGCGGCGAGCTGCACCTCCGCGCGCGCGTCGCCGAGCGTGATCGCAACATCCGGGACGAGGCTGATCCCGACGCTTGCACCGACCCTCCAGGCGAGGCCGGTTTCCCGTTCGAGGCGCTCGGCCACCAGGGTCGGGAGCGCGCGGGCGGCGTAGGCCGCCGCCAGCAGCATCCCGGTGAGAACGACCGCGAAGGTCAGTGCTGCCCATCCGAGCCGTCGCACGGCGGTCTCTCCCCTCTCGGATCAGAGCTCCGGACTGGAGGGGGCGCCGAGCGGCGCGGGCCCGCCGGGGCCGGC
>JAQGJZ010000324.1 GCA_028290385.1 Enterovirga sp. | reverse complement strand
GCGAGCAGATGCTCAAGAAGGGCGCAGCCGAGCTGCGGCAGACCCGACGCACCAAGGTCGCGATGGTGTTCCAGAACTTCGCGCTGCTGCCGCACAAGACGGTAGCCGCCAATGTTGAGTTCGGCCTCCACCTGCGCGGCGAGCCCCGGCAGCAGCGCCGTGAGACGGCGCTCAAGGCCCTCGACCAGGTCGGGCTGTCCGAATGGGCGCACCGCTACCCGGACAATCTGAGCGGCGGCATGAAGCAGCGCGTCGGGCTTGCCCGCGCGCTCGCGAACAACCCGGACATCCTCCTCATGGACGAGCCGTTCAGCGCGCTCGACCCGCTGATCCGCGCGGACCTGCAGGTAGCGCTCCTCAGGCTGCAGCGCGAAATCAAGAAGACGATCATCTTCATCACGCACGACTTCCACGAAGCCGTGAAGCTGAGCGACCGGATCGCGGTCATGCGCGATGGCAGCTTCGTGCAGGTC
Organism: Enterovirga sp.; assembly: GCA_028290385.1. Taxonomy (GTDB): domain Bacteria; phylum Pseudomonadota; class Alphaproteobacteria; order Rhizobiales; family Beijerinckiaceae; genus Enterovirga. The sequence goes on along the minus strand of JAQGJZ010000324.1, from coordinate 2,536 downwards.
GGCACGCCGCACGACATCGTGCTGCGGCCGGTGGACGGATACGTGGAGAATTTCGCGCGCGAACTCGATCGCTCGAAGCTCCTCTGCGCAGGCGACGTCGCGCCCATGCGGGTGCCGCTGGTCTCCGAGCAAGCCTCCAAGGCCGAGGCGCTTCGGCATGTCGCCAGCCTGGACAAGCCGCACGCCGTCGTCGTGGATGCGGATCGGAGGCCGCTCGGCTTCGTGCGTCGGCGAGACATCGAGGCCGGGACGGACGGCAGGGCCGTCGCCGACCTCCCGCGTGCGGCCGTGGTGTCCGCGCCCGCCTCGTCCACGCTGATCGGCCTGTATCAGGCGTGCGAACGCCAAGTCCCGGTCGCGATCGTCGACGAGGCCGGGAAGGCGATCGGGGCGGTCGATGCCGGCGACATCCTGCTCCATCTGAGCGGGATGGCAGAGGACAACGCCAGGCGAAGCGCCTCCCCGCGCCCCACGCATTCCGCGCCGGAACTCCTGGAGGCGGCCCAATGATGGATCGGGTCCCAACCGAATACCTGCTGCGCATCGACAAGGTCCTCCAGGCGGGCGTCGATTTCCTCGTGCGGGAATGGCGCCCTGCCTTCCAGGCCCTCCGCTATCCGATCGGGCAGGTGATGGACGGCGTGTCCAGCTTCCTCGGCGCGCTGCCGTTCTGGGCGCTGGTCATCTTTTTCGGCCTCGCCGGCTGGCGCGTCACCGGCTGGCGGCACGGGCTGTTCTGCGCCGCGTCCTTCGCCCTGATCGCGCTGATGGGGCTCTGGGACGAAGCGATGATGTCGCTCGCCATCCTGTTCACGGCCGTCGCGTTCTGCCTGGTCATCGGGGTCCCGCTCGGCATCCTGGCCGGGCGGAGCGACCGCTTCTGGTCGATCCTCCAGCCGGTGCTGGACGTTATGCAGACGACCCCGTCCTTCGTCTATCTCGTGCCGGTCGTCATGCTGTTCGGGATCGGGACGGTGCCGGGCGTGATCGCCACAATCATCTTCGCGATGCCGCCGATCATCCGGCTCACCAATCTGGGGCTGCGGCAGGTGCCGGCCGAGACGCTCGAGGCCGGGGAGGCGTTCGGCGCCACCGAGTGGCAGTCGCTCGTCAGCATTCGCCTGCCGCTCGCCCTGCCCTCGATCATGGTCGGCCTTAACCAGACGCTCCTCATGGCGCTGGTGATGAGCGTGGTGATCGCGATGATCGGCGCGGAGGGGCTGGGTCTGACGGTTCTGCGCGGCATCGGCTCGCTCGATGTCGGCCTCGCCGGCATCGGCGGCCTCGCGATCGTCCTTCTCGCCATCAGCCTCGATCGGATCACCCAGGGGTTCGTGAGGATCACAACCCCCTCCGGCCAGAAGAGCCGGTTCAAGTCGCTGATCACCCAATTCAGGGCGGCGGGCGCTCCCGCCCAGTAGGGCGGCCCGGTCTCATCCTGTCTCAACCAGAAGGAAGGGGAACACGCATGATCAAGAAATTGGTGGTCGGGCTCGCTTTGACGCTCGCTTCGAGCGCGGCACTCGTGGCGGCCACGCCGGCTTTCGCGCAGGACAAACTGCCCGGGGCCGGCAAGACGGTCGCGACGGCGCGTCCCAACTGGGACTCCTTCTGGTTCGGCCAGCGCATCGTCGACATCGGCCTGGAGCGGCTGGGCTACAAGGTGGTGCCACCGAAGACGCTGGCGCCGGCCGCCATCTTCACCTCGCTTCAGCGCGGTGACCTCGGGTACACGGTCGACACCATGCTGCCGAACCATGCCGAGTACTATTCCAAGACGGCGGGCGACGTGGAGCCGATCGGTCCCATCATGGATCCCGGCACCGTGCAGGGCTATCTGGTCGATAAGAAAACGGCCGAGAAGCACAATATCCGCTACCTCGAAGACCTCCAGAAGCCGGAGATCGCCAAGCTCTTCGACCAGAACGGCGACGGCAGGGCCGAGATGATCGGGCCGGCTTCGAGCTGGGCAGGATCCTCGGCGGTCGCGAACCACCACATGAAGGCGCTCGGCCTCGAGAAGACCGTCAACATGGTCCAGGGCGAATACACCACGCTCGCGGCCGACGCGGTCGGGCGGTATTCCGCCGGGCAGCCGATCTTCCTCTACGCCTGGTACCCGAACCCGACCACGATGAAGCTCCTGCCCGGCAAGGACCTGGTCTGGCTCGAGCTGAAGACGGTCTCCCTGCCCGACAACCAGATGGCCCAGTACAAGCCGCTGCCCAACGTCGACGGCTGCGCCTCGGACCCGTGCAACGTCGGGTGGCTGCCGACCGTGTACTACATCGGCGTGAACAAGAAGTGGGCCGCCGAGAACCCCGCCGCCCTGACCTTCATGAAGCTGGTCAAGATGCACTTCAACGATCGCGCCGAGCAGAACCGCAAGATGCTCAACGGCGAGAACCGCGAGGAGGACATCGACCGCCACGCCAAGGAATGGATCAAGACCAACCAGGCGAAGTTCGATTCCTGGATCGCTCAGGCGATCGCATCCGCAAAATCGTAAGGCGGCCCATTCCGGCCTGAGGACCCC
>JAQGJZ010000319.1 GCA_028290385.1 Enterovirga sp. | reverse complement strand
CGGCCTTCAGGGCCTCGGACAGGGAGCGGTTGAGGTTCGGCCCCTCCGCGAACTGGCGCGACCGCAGCCACCCGTCCAGATCCTCGACATAGGACGCCCCGTCCCGCCCGAGCTCCTGCAGATCGGCGCCGACCTGGCCCCGCAGCCGCTCCAGCACTCGGTTCAGACCGCGAAGAGTCTCGCGGCTGTCCTCCGCGACCGCGGCCTTGAGATCCGGCAGGCGCAAGGCCAGTTCGCCCCCCTTGGCGATCTCGTCCAGGATGCCGCCGCTGCGACCGCCGGGGCGCTGATCGATGCGCAAGGTGAGCCGGCCGTCATCGAGCAGCGGAACCGTGAGCCGGATCCACCAGGACCTGAGACCCTCCTTGGAGTTGTCGGGCCTGAGCGCCGGAATGGCGCGTTTGATCTCGTTCACCTGACGGTCGCTGGCGCCTGCGCTCGCGCGCGGCCTGCTGTCCTTCGATGTCACTGCCGCATCCTCGGGAAACTAAACCAGGCAGGTAGGCGAGCAGGCCCGGCAGCTCCAGCCCCGCGAGCCACAGATCCTGAAAACGGCGCAGTCCTGCTCCCGCCCGGGTGGGCGCAGAGCCACACAGGTTGCGTCAAAACGAAGATGGCCCGGCCGGCCCTCAGCCCATGTTGGAAAGCGGCTGGCGCAGGCCGCCATACTGCGTCCAGGTCACGCCGCACAGGAAGCCCGCATCCACCGGCAGGTTGATGCCCGTGATGGCGGAGGCGGCGGGCGAGAGCAGGAAGGCCACGGCGGTCGCGATCTCGGCCGGGTCGATCATGCGCTGCAGGGCGGCGACGCGGGCGAGGTCGGACGGGTCGCGCTGGCCGCGGTCGATCGCGGCCTGGACGGCCGGGGTCAGGGTGTAGCCGGGCGAAACGGCGTTGATGCGGACCCCTGCTGGGCCCCACTCGGCCGCCAGGCACTCGGTGATGGAGATCGCGGCCGCCTTGCTCGGGCAATAGGCGTGGAGCGGCATGGAGCCCATGCCGGCGATCGAGGCGATGTTCACGATGGCGCCCTCACGCCGGCTCACCATGCGGTGCCCGAAGGCGACGCAGCAGAGATAGAGCCCGCGCTGGTTGACGCGGACGACCTCGTCGAAGGTCGCCATGGCCAGCTCCGCCGGCCGGACCGGCACCTGGAGCAGCCCCGCGCTGTTGACGAGGGCGGCGACCGGGCCGAGCTCGGTCTCGATCGCCGCGACAACGCGCTCGACATCCGCCTCGTCGCCGACATCGACCGTGTAGGCGCGCCCGCCGATATCTCCCGCGACGCGCTCGGCCCCCTCCCGGTTGCGGTCGAGCACGGCCAGGACATGCCCCTGCCGGGCGAGCTCGCGCGCGCAGGCCTCGCCGATGCCGCTCGCCCCGCCCGTGACGGCCGCCACTCTCCTCGTCATCCGTATCCTCCCGTTTGCTGTTGTTGGGCCGATGCGGCGGGTTTCGGCGCGCCGTGTCAAGGTTTCGGCGCGTTGCGGGCCGTCTTGCGCCAATGCCGCCACGGCGGCTCGGAAAACGTCTCGTCCAGGAAGTCGAGGAAGGTCCGAACCCGCGGCGACAGGTGCCGACGGCTCTCGTACACGGCGAAAATCGGGTCCTCCTCCACGCATTGCTGCTCGGGGAACAGCTCCACGAGCCGTCCGGCCGCGAGATCGTCCGCGACCTGCAGCTCGGTCAGCCGCACGATGCCGAGCCCGGTCCGGGCGAGCTCCATCAGCATAGAGGCTTGGTTCGCGACGACCCGGCTCGGCACCTTGATCGGTTCGGCCTCGCGCACGAGCCAGGTACTCGCCGCGATGCTGGGGATGAAGTTCAGGCAGGCATGGCGCGCGAGGTCCTCCGGGGCCTCGAGGGTGCCGTGCGCCGCGAGGTAGGCCGGCGCGGCGCAGATGATCCAGCGCGTGCTCGTGAAGCGCCGGGCGACGAGGGAGGAATCTTTGAGCTGGCCGACCTGGATCGCCACGTCCATCCCGTCGTCGAGGACGTGGCCCGGATCGATGCGCAGATGCACCTCGAGCTTGAGGCGCGGATGGCGCCGGCAGAACTCGGGCACGTGCGGCGCGAGCGCCGCCTGGGCGAAGATCGGCATGGCCCGCACCCGCAGCGTGTCCTCCGGGATGAGCCCGCCCGTGATGGCGGCATCGGCCGATTCCACTGCCGCGATGGCCTCGAGCGCTGCCGCGTAGAATGCCTCGCCCTCCCGGGTCAGCGTGATGGCCCGATGCGTGCGGCTGAACAGAAGCACGCCGAGCCGGTCCTCGATCCGGGCGATCGCCTTGCTGACGGCGGAGGGCGTGCAGCCGAGATTGCGCGCGGCGCCCGAAAAGCTCCCGTCCTTCACGGCCCTTACGAGCACAAGCATCTCGGCGTAGCGGTTCATGACCTTTGCCGGATCGTCACAGGAGGTTTGACCAGTAAGACATAGAACAGCCCGGCAGAAGCCCCTAGCCTCGGGTCAAGAACTGAGGTGCGCCGGTCGTAACAGGCGCCGCCTCGCACCCGGAGCAAGGCTTTTTGCCGATGCTCTGGCTCAGGAGGAGGCTCACGTGGTGGCAACAGCCGCGATCCAGCCTGCCGAGGCGCAGGCCTACGACGCCATCGTGATCGGGGCCGGTTTTTCCGGCCTGTACCAGCTCCACAAGCTGCGCGACGAACTCGGGCTACGCGTCCGCGTGTTGGACAAGGCCGGCGGGATCGGCGGTACTTGGTATTGGAACCGCTATCCGGGCGCGCGCTGCGACTCCGAGAGCTACTACTACTGCTACTCCTTCAACAAGGAGATCGAGCAGGAGTGGGAGTGGTCGGAGCGCTATCCGGAGCATTCCGAGATCCGGCGTTACTTCGACTTCGTCGCCGACCGGCTGGACCTGAGGCGGGATGTCCAGCTTTCGACAGAGGTGACGAGCGCGCGTTTCGACGGGGCGCGCAATCTCTGGCTGATCGAGACCGACGCCGGGGAGCGCTTCGAGGCTCGCTTCCTGGTCACGGCGGTGGGCTGCCTGTCCACCGCCAACGTGCCGAAACTGCCAGGCCTCGAGACCTTCAAGGGCCAGTGGTACCACACCGGCGCCTGGCCCCTGGAGGGCGTCGACCTCGCGGGCAAGCGCGTGGGCCAGATCGGGACCGGGTCGACCGGCATCCAGGCGGCGCCCGTGCTCGCGGAACAGGCCGCCCACCTGACCGTGTTCCAGCGGACGGCGAATTACAGCATCCCGGCCCGCAACCGGCCGATGACGGCCGAGGAAATCCGCGAGATCAGGGCGAGCTATCCGGAGATCTGGCGCAAGGCGCGCTCCGGCCCGAATGGCCATCCCTTCGACATCCCGACCCGCTCGGCCCTCTCCGTCTCGGACGCGGAACGGGAGGCGATCTTCGAGAAGGCCTGGGAAGGCGGCGGCCTCCGGTTCCGGGCGTCCTTCAACGACATCCTGACGAACCCTGCGGCCAACGACGCGGCGTCCGACTTTCTGCGCCGCAAGATCCGCGAGGTCGTGAAGGACCCGGAGGTGGCCGAGCGCCTGACCCCGCGCGACCACGGCTTCGCGACCAAGCGACCGCCGATCGACACCGCCTATTTCGAGACCTTCAACCGCCCCAACGTCCTCCTGGTCGACCTGAAAGCGGAGCCGATCGTCGAGGCGACGGAGCGGGGCATCCGCACGTCGAAGCGCGAATACGAGCTCGACGTGGTCGTGTTCGCGACGGGGTTCGATGCGCTGACGGGTCCCCTGCTGGCGCTGAACATCCACGGCGAGAACGGGCTCCCGCTGAGCACGGCCTGGGCCGAGGGGCCGCGGACCTATCTCGGGCTGCAGACCCCGGGCTTCCCCAACCTCTTCACGATCACGGGCCCCGGCAGCCCCTCCGTCCTGACCAACATGCCGATCGCCATCGAGCAGCATGTGGACTGGATCACCGACTGCATCCGGCACATGCGCCAGGAAGGGCTGGAGCGGATCGAGGCGAAGCCGGACGCCACGGAGAGCTGGGGCGCGCATGTCAACGAGGCGGCGAACGCGACGCTGCTCCCCATGGCGTCCTCCTCCTGGTACCTCGGCGCAAACGTGCCCGGGAAGCCGCGGGTCTTCATGCCCTATGCCGGCGGCCTGGCGCGCTACGCCGGGATCTGCAGCGAGGTTGCGCGGGACGGATACAGGGGCTTTGCGCTAAGGTGAGCTCGGCCGGGTCGGAGAGCGAAGGATGACGGTGGTCCATCCGGACGTCGAGGCGATGCTCGCTGCCGCGCGGGCGGCCGGCACGCCGCCGTTCGAAGCGATGGATCCGGCCGTCTGCCGCCAAGCCTATGCCGCGCGCCCGCCCATCGTGCAGGAGCCGAGGGAAGAGGTCGCCGTGCTGCGCGACTTCGTGGCGAACGGTCCGGGCGGGGCCGTTCCCCTCCGGCTGTACCGGGCGTTCGGCACGAGCGAGAGAGAGCTCCTGCCGGGGCTCGTCTACCTCCATGGCGGCGGCTGGGTCCTCGGCAACCTCGACACCCACGATGCCATCTGCTGCCAGATCGCCAACGAGGCACGCTGTGCCGTGGTGGCCGTCGATTACCGGCTGGCGCCGGAGCATCCCTTCCCGGCCGGGCTGGACGATTGCGTCGCGGCGTTCACCCACGTGGCCAGGGAAGCGCGGACGCTGGGGATCGACCCGGAGCGCATCGCCGTCGGCGGCGACAGCGCGGGCGGCAATCTCGCGGCGGTGCTGGCCCTGATGGGCCGGGACGGCGTCCTCCCTCCGGCGCTCTATCAGGTCCTCCTCTACCCGGCGGTTGACCTCGGCATGTCGACCGGGAGCTACGCCGCGGCGACGCCCGGCATGACCGTGACGCCGGCGACGATGCGCTACTTCATCGACCATTACGTGCCCGATGCAGCCCAGCGGGCGGATTGGCGCGCATCCCCGATCCGGGCCGAATCCCTGGCCGGAGTGCCGCCGGCGCTGGTCGTGACCTGCGGCCACGATCCGCTGCGCGACGAGGGGCGGCTCTACGCCGCGAGGCTCGAGCGGGAGGGCGTGCCCGTGTCGCTTCTGCACATGAGCGACCAGACGCACGGCATGCTGACGCTGACCAAGCCGATCCGGACCAGCCGCGGCGTTACCGCGTTCGTGGGCGCGATGCTTCGCGACGCCTTCCGGGTCGCGGCCGCACGCGCGGCGAGCCGCCAGAGAGAGGCGGCCGAGTAGAGGTTTCGACGCGGGCCGGAGAGGCCCGTGCAGGGACCCGGAATACCGGGCCCGAAACAAACACCAGAGCCGGGGCGCCCAGACATCCGGCCGCAAGGAGGGAACGCATGACAAAGGCCAAGGGAGGCGTCGATCGACGCACGTTCATGGGGGGCGCGGTCGCAGGCGCCGCGATCACCGGTTTTCCGCACATCGCCGGTGCTCAGGCGAAGGCGATCCGCATCGCGCTTCCGACCATCCTGTCGGGACGCGTCGCGATCCTCGGCACCTCAGCCCGCGCCGCCGTGCAACTCGCCGTGCAGCAGGTGAACGACGGCGGCGGCATCGCCGGACGGAAGATCGAGGTGATCGACCGCGACAGCAAGGGACGCCCCGACGAGGCGGCTCGGGTCACCCGCGACCTCATCAACAATGACGGCTGCGAGATCGTCATCGACGGCGAGGCATCGTCAGGCTCGTTCGCGGTGCACGAGGTGATCCGCGACCTCGGCGTGCTCTGCCTCCACACCTGCTCGGAGACCTCGTCGCTCACGGCCGACCCCAAGCTGCACGTGAAGACCGCCTTCCGGTGCGCCCGCCAGGGCATCCACGACGCAGTCGCGGGCGGCACCTACGCGTCCGAGATCTCCAAGTCCAAGGGCCTGAAACGCTGGGCGACGTGCTCGCCGGACTATGCGTATGGCCGCGACAACACGGCCGAGTTCCTGGAATACGTGAAGATCTTCGACCCACAGATCGAGGTCGTGGACCAGCTCTGGCCGAAGCTCTTCGCGCCCGACTACACCGAGAGCATCACGAAGATGCTGCAGGTGAAGCCGCAGGCCGTCTATTCGGCCCTGTGGGGCGGCGACCTCGTCGCCTTTATCGAGCAGTCGAACCTGTATCGCCTGTTCGCCAACACAGCCTTCTTCAGCGGCGGGCTCGGCGATCCGCCCGTGCTGTCGGCCATCAAGCAGCTGCCGCCTGGCCTCAACACGGCCTACCGCTACAACCGGAATTATCCGTCGAACCCCGAGAACACGGCCTATGCGGACGGATTCCTGAAGATCTCGGGGCATGAATCCACCAATTGGGGCTGGCAGACCTACCTGGCGACCCAGTTCATCTTCGAGGCCCTGCGCCGCACCGGCGGCAAGACCGACGGGCCGGCCCTCGCGGCCGAGATCAAGGGCATGACGGTCAAGTCCGGCTTCGGCGTGGACGGCAGCGTCACCATGCGGGACAGCGACCACACCATCATCAACTACCCCGTCGCCTGGGGACGGACCGTGCCGAAGGCACCCTGGGTCGAGGACTTCAAGGAGGTGCCGTGGGCGAAGATCCTCGAGCTGGAGCAGCAGTGGAAGAAGAGCAAGGGCTACGCCTGAGCCTCACCTTAGCCGGCTGCGGGCCCGAGGGGCCCGCAGCCGCCCATCCTCCACT
>JAQGJZ010000314.1 GCA_028290385.1 Enterovirga sp. | reverse complement strand
TCTCGCCCCCATGCCGGATCCGCACCACGCGGGCGGCGACAAGGTACTGCCGTGCTGAGCCTTTCCACGGACGATCTGTGCGAACTGCTCGATCGATCGTCGCTGATCGATGCGCTGGAGCAGATGTTCCGGCAGGGCTGCGAAGCGCCGGTGCGCCACCATCACACGATGGCGATGCCGGGCGGCCCCGACGCGACCCTGCTGCTGATGCCGGCCTGGATCCCGGGCCAGTTCATCGGCACCAAGGTCGCCAACGTCTTCCCCGGAAACGGGGCGGTCGGGCTGCCGGCCGTGCAGTCGGTCTATCTGCTGTTCTCGGGCAGGACCGGGGAGCTGCTGGCCACCATGGCGGGCGCCGAGCTCACCACCCGCAGGACCGTCGCGGCATCCTCGCTCGCGCTGCGCTTCCTGGCGCGTCCGGATGCCTCCCGCCTGGTGCTCGTCGGGACGGGCGAGGTTGCCCACCAGATCCCGGCCTCGCACGCGGCCGTGCGGCCGATCGCCGAGGTGGTCGTGTGGGGGCGTGATTCCGACAAGGCCGCAGAGCTGGCCCGCTCGCTCGCCGCGCAAGGCTTCCGGGCGAGCGCCACCCGCGACCTCGCGGATGCGGTCGGCACGGCCGACATCGTGAGCGCCGCGACACTGACCCGCGAGCCGCTGATCAAGGGCGAGTGGCTGCAGCCCGGAACGCATCTCGACCTGATCGGCGGGTTCACGCCGCTCATGCGCGAGGCCGACGACGAGGCCGTGCGCCGGTCCTCGGTCTTCATCGACACGGAAGGCGCGCGGCACGAGGCGGGGGACATCGTCCAGCCCTTGAAGAGCGGCGTGCTCACCGAGGACCGGATCCTCGCCGACCTGCCCGACCTTGCACGCGGCCTTCACCCCGGCCGGACCTCGCCCGACGAAATCACGCTCTTCAAGTCGACCGGTGCCTCCGCGGAAGACCTCGCGGCCGCCATTCTCGCCTATTCGCGCGCCACGGAGGGCGGCCCGCGCGAATAGTTCTCACGGCCGCCCGATCGATCGAAGCAGGGGGATGACTTGAAACCAGACATCAAGGCAGCGCTCGAGGTCATTTTCGCGGCCGATTCCGAGATCTACAAGAACCGTGGCTTCATGCGCCGCATCGGCTTCGGCAAGCGGCCCGCGATCATCCATATCGATCTCGCGAACGCCTGGACGAAGCCGGGCTACCCCATGACCTGCGACGGCATGGACGTGATCATCCCGGCCGCGCAGCAGCTCAACGAAGTGGCGCGCGAGAAGAAGATCCCGATCTGCTACACGACCACGGCCTTCGCCGTGACCGAGGGCCCCAACAGTGACATGGGGCTGTGGCACCTGAAGATCCCGGCCGAGGCCCTGAAGCTCGGGACGGAGGACGTCGCGATCGACGAGCGGCTCGCCCCTCGGCCCGACGAGCAGATCATCGTCAAGAAACGGGCGAGCGCCTTTCACGGCACCTACCTCGCCGGCTACCTCCGGGCGCACGACGTCGACACCGTCATCCTCACCGGCGTGACCATGGCCGGATGCGTGCGCCACACGGCGGAGGACGCGATCGCCGAGGGGTTCAGGCCGATCGTGGTGCGCGAAGCCGTCGGCGACCGGGCGCCGGGCGTCGTCGAGTGGAACCTGTTCGACATCCAGGCGAAGTTCGGCGACGTCGAGTCGCTCGAGACGACCCTCGCCTACCTGCGCGGCCTCTGATCGCGCGTCAGCGCGAGAGGGGCGCCCTCACGCCCGAGCACACCCAGAGGATCATCGCATCCTCTGGGCCACAGGACACGCAGGCGTGTCCCATGGTGCTGTCGAAATAGCAGCTGTCGCCGGCCTGCAGCCGCAGCGGCCGGTAATGGTCCGTGTGGACCTCGACGCACCCGGACAGCACGTAGAGAAACTCCTCGCCTTCGTGGGAAAGGAATTCGGGGAACGCGCTCACCTCGTGAGCGCGAAGCCGCGTGAGCAGTGGCACGAATTGCTTATGCGCAAGGTCGGCACACAGCATCTCGTATTCGTATTGCGGCGATACGTGCCGCACGCCCTCGCCCGCGCGCGTCACGGTGCGGCGGCCCGAGGTCATCGTTTCCGGGCGATCGCTGAACAGCAGGGCCACGTCCACGCCCAGGCCGTCCGCCAGGCGCAGGATGTTTTCGTAGGTCGGCGAAATCTGGCTCTTCTCCACCTTGGAAATGGTGGAGAAGGCGAGGCCCGTCCGTTCGCTGAGCTGCTGCAGGGTCAGACCGGCCTGCTGCCTGAGGCGCCGAATCCGAGGGCCGAAATTCTCGTCCCGCTTCTTCTCCGTCAGCCTCCTGGCTTCCGCTTGTGCCGCCATGCCCACCGCTCGCCCGTCCGGCATCCCACGCCAGTCGAGAAATTGTCCTATCCTAATCGTCTTCGCGCCGACAGAGACTGCACGAAGGGTAGCGGGGGAGCTCTCCAGGGATTTCATGAGCCCGCCTGAGGGGTCAGGCGGGCGGGTCCCGTTCGTGGGAGCGCGACGACGGCCGGCGTCCGGGTTTGCCGCTTGGCTCAGATCGGATCATGCTCCAGCCTGCAAACGACCGGCACCGGCGTTGCTTCCGCGGCACCGCGCCCCGATGGCCCGAAACATAGGTTCATGATCAAGCTCCTCGTCGCCCTCATCGGCCTGTCCTTGCTGGCGAGCGGCTTCGTTCAGGCTGCGTTCCTGTTGAAGCTGGTGACCAATGGCCAGGCGGACCGCGCCATCACGGGGCTGTTCGCATGCGCCCTCGGATTCGCGGTTGTTCTGATGCTGGTCTGGAGAGCGCCGCGCACCTGATGGCGGACGTGCTGGCCCCGCGGGGCTGACTCACTCCGCCCGGGGACCGCTCCGGCCCGCGAGGATCGCTTCAACCACCTCCTGCACCTCGAGCGCCTCCTGCAGGGTGGCGAGATGGTGCGGCTCGCCCCGGGCGAGGCGAGCGACGCCGTCGAGCTGGCGCCGAAGCGCGATCGGGCGCGCCTGCTCGTTGGGCAACGCGTCCGGCGCGGGCTCGAAGCTGCCGTCCGGCATCCGACGCTCCGCAACCGCCCAGTCGCGCAGCCGCACGGCGCCCGCATCCCCTTCGAGCAGCCAGATGTTGTGGTCGTCCTTGTCCGTCCGGCCGACGCTTCCGCGCAGGGAGACCGGGACCCCGCCGGCCATGAAGCGCGCCTCGATGGCCCGCTCCGACCTGCCGGCCTCCGGGAACTCGGCCCTGCCCTGCAGGCCCGCGAGCGGCCCTGCGAGCCGGCGGCTCAGAAACAGAAAATGCGACACGACCTCGCGCGTAAAACCACCCTCCGCGGGCCGGTCGAGCCAGTTGGCGGCATCTGCCTGCCAGGACCGGGGCCAGGTCGCGAAGGCGACCTCGATCGTGATGCTGTGCGGTCGCCCGACCGCGCCCTCCGCGATCCAGCGCGTCAGCGTCTCGACGCCCAGCGAGGAGGCGAACGGGAAGTTCACGGCGCCCCGGTCCGCTGCTTCCGCCACGAACGCGCTCGCATCCGCCACGTCCACGGCGAGCGGCTTCTCGCCGAAGAAGGTTTTTTCGGCGGCAAGCGCCTGCCGCGCATAGCCGAGATGCGAGGCGGGCGGTGAGGCGACGTAGAGGCAGTCGCTCGCAGCGAGAACGGCCT
>JAQGJZ010000263.1 GCA_028290385.1 Enterovirga sp. | reverse complement strand
CTGATCGCTGCTCAACCGCAGACCTCGAACACACGCTCTCGGTCCGCGGCCGAACGAGAGCGCCTGCGGGCCCTGCCGGCATCGGCTGGGCGCCGATTGCGGAGCGTTGCCGAAAGTCTGTTTATCGCACGATCATTATGAGCTAGCCTGACGGGGAACTCCCGACGAAACGGGAGAACTTGTCAGGGAGAAGACGATGCGAAGGGCAGTTCTGGCCGCGGCGCTCATGATGGCGGCGGCCTTGTCCCCCACACGCGGGGAGGCGCAGAGCTATCCGCAACGCCCGGTCACGATGGTGGTCCCCTACGCTGCCGGCGGCGGCACCGATGCGGTCGGCCGTGCCGTGGCCGAAAGCATGTCGGAGACTCTCGGCCAGCAGGTGATCATCGAGAATTCTGGCGGCGGCGGCGGCATGATCGGCGCCGGTCGGGTCGCGCGCGCCACGCCGGACGGCTACACCATCCTGCTGCACCAGCCCGGCCTCGCGGCCGGCGTATCCCTCTACCGCAACAACAATTTCGATCCGCAGCGCGACCTCGTCGGCATCGGCCTCGTCAATGTCGGTCCGCTGATGATCGTCGGCCGCAGCTCGCTCCCGGCAGGCACCTTCAAGGAGCTCGCCGCCTGGGCCAAGTCGACGAACTACAAGCTGAAGTTCGGGCATCCGGGCGCCGGCTCGATGGGCCATTTCTGTGGCGCCCTCATGGGGGTCGCCGGAGCGCCGGTCGAGCTCGTGCCTTATCGCGGCGGCGGACCGGCCATGGCGGACACCATCGCCGGCCATATCGACCTGACCTGCGTCGGCCTGAATTTCGGCGTCGAGCAGGCGAAGGCGGGAACGCTCAAGGGCATCGGCATCACCAGCCGCGAGACCTCGCCGGCCGCCCCAACCGTCGAGGCGCTGGGCGCGACCTATCCGGAGCTCGACCTGCCGTACTGGCACGCGCTGTTCGCTCCGGCCGGGACCCCGCAGCCGATCATCGACAAGCTCAACGCCGCTCTTCGCAAGAGCTTCTCGGATCCGCGCGTGCTGCGCACCTTCGAGCTCAACGGGATGACGGTCTATCCCGAGAGCGAGCGGGATCCGGCCGCCGCGACCAAGCTTCTCGCGGCCGAGGTAAAGCGGCTCGGGGACGTGATCCGCGCCAACAACATCGGCGTCACCCAGTAGGGCGACGCTCCCGCGACCGGACGGGCAGGACCATGGGCATCGACAAGGCCATCAACATCGCCGACCTGCGCCGGATGTGCCAGCGCAGGCTGCCCCGCATCGCCTTCGACTACATCGAAGGCGGCGTCGAAGACGAGCGGGGAATGGGCACCAACGAGGCGGGCTTTCTCCGCTACCGGCTGGTGCCGCGCTACCTCGTGGATGTCGGCAAGCGCGATCTCTCCACGACCCTGTTCGGGAAGACGTATTCGCTGCCGTTCGGCTTCGGGCCGACGGGCACGATGGGGCTGTTCCGCCGCGGCAGCGAGCTGATGCTGGCGCAGGCGGCACGGGACGCGAATGTCCCCTACGTGATGTCCGGGGCCAGCAACGCCTCCATCGAGGCCGCTGCCCGGATCGCGCCGGACAACCTGTGGTACCAGCTCTACGCCGCCACCAATCCGGCGATCTGCGAGGACCTGCTCCGCCGCGCGCGCGACGCGGGCGTAAAGGTGCTGATGGTCACGGTCGACGTTCCCGTCCGCACCCGCCGCGAGCGCAACATCCGCAACGGCTTCAATTTCCGCCACCGGCTCAAGCCGTCCATCGTGGCGGAGGCGCTTCTCCATCCGGCGTGGGTGATCGAGTATCTCCGCCATGGCGGCGCGCCGATCCTCGACAACTGGGTCGCCTATGCGCCTCAGGGCGCGAATGCCATCGACGTGGCCGAGTTCTTCAACAGCCAGGTGCCGGCCTCGTCCCAGACCTGGCGCGAGCTGGAAACCTACCGGAAGCTCTGGCCCGGAACGCTGGTCGTGAAGGGCATCATGCGGCCGGACGATGCCGAGCAGGCGGTAGCCCTCGGCGCCGACGGCATCCTGGTGTCGAACCATGGCGGCCGCCAGCTCGATCGCGCCCCCGCGCCGGTCGATGTCTTCCCGGCAATCGACGCGGCGGTGGGTGACCGCGCCACCCTGATGCTCGACAGCGGCATCCGGCGGGCTTCCGACATCATCACGGCGCTCTGCGTCGGGGCGAAGTACACGTTTCTCGGGCGCGCGGGCCTTTATGGCGTCTCGGCCGGCGGGCTCGCTGGCGCGAAGAAGGTCATCGAGATCCTGCGCAGCGAACTCGACCTCAACATGGGCCAGATGGGCTGCCCCACGATCGCCGATCTCGGGCCGGACAGCCTGTGGACGGAGAGCGATGTCGCTCCCGTCGTGCGGCGGGCGCCAGCCGCCGAGGCCGCTCCGATCGTCAGGGCCGTGGGCGCATGACGCCGCCCGTCGGGACGGGCCGCCCAGTCACCCTCTGAACGGGTCCTCCTCGAGGAAGGCCGCCTCCTCGGGCGTCGTTTCGCGCCCGAGGACCGCGTTGCGGTGCGGAAAGCGGCCAAACCGGGCGATGATCCCGTGGTGGTGGTGCGCGAAGGTCAGGTTCTCCGGGTCGCCAAGCGCCGTGTAGAGCGCCACGGAGCGCTCCTGCGCGTCCAAATCCTCGGCGTGCATGAAGGGAAGGTAGAAGAAGGGCCGGAGGTCGGGCGCGACCTGCTGGTCGTATCCGGCGTCAAGGGCGCGCGTCGCGACCGCAAGGGCGTCCGGATCGGTCGCCCAGGTGCGCGGGTCGCCGCGGAACATGTTGCGCGGCATCTGGTCGAGCAGGATCACGAGCGCGAGCGCCCCGTCCGCGGACCGCTCCCAATCCGGCAAGGCGCCTGCGGCCGCCTGCTGGTAGGCATGAAGAAAGCGCGAGCGGCAGAGCTCGTCGAAGGCCGGGTTCTTGGTGAACCACGCGCCCGGCCCCGCCTCGCGCCAGAACTCCAGGACGTCGCCGGGCCTCGGTGCCATGTCCATCGTCGCGCCTCCGAAGGGATGTCGTCCGCGAGCTTAGCGCAGTTCGCCGGCTTTCGTGCCGCACGGCGAGAACGCGTTTGGGCTTGACCAGCGGCATCGGCCTGGATAGGTGTACCGTACCGTACGTTACGGTACTCGGCCCCGAGGGCCGTGCCACGAACACTGAGCCTTGCAGTTGGAACTCACCGAGCGACAGGGAGAGGTGCTCGACGCCGCGCTCGCGCTTCTAAAAGAGAAGGGCGAGGCGCCGACGATGAACGCCGTCGCCGAGCGCGCGAGCTGCTCGAAGGAGACGCTGTACAAGTGGTTCGGCGGCCGGGACGGGCTCCTGACCGCGACCGTGCAGCGCCAGGCCGCGCAGGTGCGCGCGCTTCCCGTCCCGGATCGTGGGCTCGATGCCGAGGCCCTGCAGGCGAGCCTCGTTGCGTTTGCGCGCAATTGGCTGCGCACCATCACGGGCGAGACCTCCGTCGCGCTGAACCGCCTCGCGATCGGCGAAGCCGGGATCGAGGGGCGGGGGCTCGGCCGGATCGTGCTGGATAACGGGCCGCGGGCCATGCAGGGCCGCCTTGAGCCGCTGCTCGCGGCCGGGCGCGAGGCCGGCCTGCTCGACTTCGCCGACAGCGAGGACGCGTTCCGGGTCTTCTTCGGCCTCGTGGTTCGGGACACCCAGATTCGTCTCCTTCTCGGGGACGGGGAACGCCCGACCGAGGCAGAGATCGACAGCCGCGCCGTCCAGGCTGCGGCGCAATTCTTCGCCCTGTTCGGGGCGGATCACCGTGGGGCCGATGGTCGGCGCCGCAACACTTGAGCCGGAGGAAACCTCTATGCGGGTCTATTACGATCGCGACGCCGACATCAATCTGATCAAGGGCAAGAAGGTCCTGATCGTCGGCTACGGCAGCCAGGGCCATGCGCA
>JAQGJZ010000240.1 GCA_028290385.1 Enterovirga sp. | reverse complement strand
CGCGATCAGGCGGGTGAGGGTCGGGTTGCGCAGGTCGCCGTCGATCAGGAGCGCCCGGCTGCCGGTCTGCGCGATGAGCTCCGCCATGTTCAGCGCGACGGTGGACTTGCCCTCCGCCGGCACGGCGGACACGGTCGCGATCACCTTGATGTGGCCGGCGGGCGCGCTGGTATCGGCCGAGACCTTCACGCCGCGCAGGGTCTCGGCGAAGCGCGAGAACGGCTCGGCCACGACATAGCGGCCAATGCCGAGGTTGCGGAGAATGGGCCGCGGCCCGGTCACGGCGGGCATGCGTTCGAGGATGCCCGCGACCTTGTGGGTCACGGCGACGCCGTCCACGGCCGGCAGGATCCCGAGGCATTCCAGCCCCAGCGTGTTCTCGACCTGGACGGGCAGCCGGAAGGCGCGGTCGAGCTGCTCCCGAGCCAGCGCGACACCCATCCCGAACGTCATGCCGGCGAGCAGCGAAAACACGAGCACGGAGGCGGTGCGCGGCTCGGATTTCTCGCCCGCGGAGGGGGCGTGATGATGCGGGCTTCGGTGTTCGGGAAGGATTGCTGCTGCGTCGCCTCGACAAAGCGGGTCAGGAAGCTGTCGTACAGCGTCCGGTACGACTGGGCTGAGCTTTCGAGCACCCGCAGGGCGACCTGCGCCTGCTTGTTCGTGGCCACCCGGCCCATCACGCCGGCGAGCGCGTCTTCCAGGGATTGCTCACGGTTCCGGGCGATCTCGTATTCGCTCCGATAGGTCTCGGCGATGCGCCGCAGCTCCTCCCCGGTCAGCCGCTGGATCTGCGCCATCTCCTTGCGGAGGCTGACGACGGCCAGGTGGTCGCGGCCGTATTTGGCCGAGAATTCCGCCTCGCGCTTCGAGGCCTCGACCCATTGCTGGCGGAGCCGGTTGATCACGTCGTTCCTGAGCGCGTCCGCCACCGTGGCGCTGACGGCGCCGTCGCCGTTGACCTCGGAGATGCGCTCGAGCCGGGCCCGGGCCTCGGCCGTGGCGGCCCGGGAGGCGACGAGCTGCGTGTTGATCTCGCCGAGCTGCTGGTCGGTCACGGTGCGGCCGCCGGTTTCGACGAGCTGGTTCTGCACCCGGAAATTCTGCACCGCGCGGTCCGAGTTCGTGGCCTCCTCGCGCAGCTCGTTGATGCGCTCCTGCAGCCACGTGCTCGCGCGGCGGGTGGCTTTGAACTTCGCGTCCAGCTGGTCGAGGATGTAGGCCTCCGCGATCGCATTCGCGATGCGCGCGGCCTTGTGCCTGTCGAGGGACGTGTAGCTGACCTCCAGCACATAGGTGCGGCCGACGCGCTGGACCGCCAGGTCGGCGCGCAGCTTCATCACGGCCCTGCGCTGGAGCTCGTCGTTCGAGCTGAGCGGATCCGGCGTGGTGGGGCTGACGAGCGCGGCGACGCTGCCCAGCAGCGAGCGCACGAAGCTGCGCACGTCCCCGGTGAACTCGGCATCCTCCGCCAGCTTGAGCTCGCGAACGACCGCGAGGGCGACGTTGACCGATTTCAGAACCTCGACCTGGCTCGCCACCGCGACATCGTCGAAGTTCATTTCGCCGATGACGGATTGCTGCTGAAACACCTGCGCCCGTCTGGCATCCAGCATCAGCAGCGATTTGGCCGTGTACCGCGGCGGCGTGAGGATCAGGTACGCGATCCCAAGACCAACGAAGACGAGCAGCGCGACCGTGACGGCGGGCCATTGCCGCCGGACGAAATCGACCAGCTGAGCGAGCGTGAGACCGCGCTTTTCGGGTTCAGAGCGGGTCGTGCCGCCGGTGTCCAGCAGCCGCAGACCATCTCGTGCAGGGTTGCTGATGTCCAGCATGCGAACGGCCCCGCCGACCAACGCAGAAGCAGGCGAATGAAGACTTTCGTCTCCTGCAATGCGCTGCCCTGCGCACCGCGTGTTAACTCACGGTGACAGATCCGACGACTTTTGCAATAGAGCGCGGCGCGTGCTCGTTGCTGTTCTTATGAGCTGAGAGCGGAGTGATCGGGGCGGATGATTCCGGCCCGTCTGCGCCGTTACTGTCTTGTTACAGGCAGGTTCGACGGCCCGCGATCAGGCGCGGGTCGAGCGCCGGCGGCCCTCGACGACCCAGGCCAGGAGCACTGCGCCGACCAGCACCGCGAGGCCCAGAAAGCCGAGGCCGAGCGGGAAGACGCGAACGCCGCGCACCGTTGCGGCCTCGCTCGGGCGCAGCCCGATCCAATCCGTTCCCCACATCCGGGTCTGCGAGCGGACAAGCTGGATCCGCGGCAGGGTGGCGGGGCCGGTTGCGTCCGCGACCCGCCGCGAGGAGCCGCCCGTGGCCTCGGCAACGGGGCGGAGATGCTCGGTGTCGCTGAACACGTCCGACAGCTCGCGCGAATTCGGCGGCCCGACGCTGGCGAACGCGACGAGGTCGCCGGACCGGAAGCCATACAGGCCGAGCTCCTCGGCCCGCAGCTCCGCGGCGAACAGGCCCGGCCGTGCCTCGGCAACGCTCAAGCGCTGCTCCTTGCCGCTCGGAGACGTCACCGTGACGGGGCCGGGATCCGGCCCCATGGTCTGCCGCTCGAGCCGGATCAGGCGCCCGGCCACATTGGCGCGCAGCGCCTCTTCTTCGAGAGCGGGCTCCTTCATCAGCCAGTGCGCGAGGCGGCGCAGCAGGTCGAGGTGCGGCCCGCCGTCGTTGTAGCCGCGCGCCCAGAGCCAGGCGTGGTCGGACAGCAGAAGCGCGACGCGCCCTTTTTCCTCGCGATTGAGCACGAGCAGCGGAGCGCTGCCGGAGCCCGACATCACGCTCGTGCCGGTGCGGATGTCCGCCCCGACCGTGCGCAGCCACTCGCCCCAGGCGGGCGGCTCGGTTTCCGAGCCCGGCAGGTCGCGCGTCACCGGGTGGCGCTTCCCCGGTTCGGTGATCTGCGGCTTGAACGGCGTTTCCAGGATGCGGCCGTTCGGCTGGCCGGGGAGGATCGCGGCGAGGCGCGTGCGGGCCAGGCTGCCCGCGCCCGCATATTCGGGCCCAGCCGCGATCAGAAGGGCGCCGCCCTCACGGACGTAGCGAGTGATGTTGTCGAAATAGGTCGAGGGCAGCACGCTCTGATTGGCGTAGCGGTCGAAGATAATGAGATCGAAATCCTTGATCTTCTGCTGAAACAGCTCGCGCGTCGGGAAGGCGATCAGCGACAGTTCGTTGATGGGCGTGCCGTCCTGCTTCTCCGGCGGGCGCAGGATGGTGAAGTGGACGAGGTCCACATTCGCGTCGGATTTCAGCAGGTTGCGCCAGGTCCGCTCGCCCGGATGAGGCTCGCCCGAAACGAGGAGCACCCGCAGCTTCTCGCGGATGCCCTCGATGGTCAGCACGGCGCGGTTGTTCACCGGCGTCAGCTCGCCGGGCAGCTGATCGGCCTCGATCTCGACGACGTTGGGCCCGCCATGCTCGACCCGCACCGTGAGCGTGAAGGGCGCGCCCGTCCGCACGGTCTGGCGCAAGACGGTCTGGCCGTCGCGACGGACCGTGACGGTGGCGCTACCCGTGCCGCCGCGCTCGGACACCTCGGCCCGGATGGTCTGGTCCTTGCCGACGATGCCGAAGCGGGGCGCTTCCAGCAGCGCGATCCGGCGGTCGCGCTCGTTCGGGCGCCCGGTCACCAGCGCGTGCAGGGGCGCGTTGTAGCCGAGCTCGGAGACGCTGGCCGGGATGTCGTGCACCACCCCGTCGGTGATCATCAGGACGCCGGCGAGCCGATCGGGCGGGACGTCGGCCAGCCCGCGCTGCAGCGCCGTGAACAGGCGCGTACCCTCGTCGCCGTCGCTGTCGCCGGCATCGACGAACCGGGTCTCGATATTCGGAAGGCTGCCGAGACGCCGCTCCGCCTCATCCCGCAGCCGCCCCGTCATCTCCGCCCGGTCGCCGAGCGTCTGGGAGGTGGACCGGTCGACCACCACGGCCACGACGCTGCGCACGGGATCGCGCTCCTCCTGCACCAGGGACGGGCCGGTGAGGGCGGCGAGCACGAGCGCCAGCGCCAGCGCCCGGAGCGCGGCAACCGCCCCGCGCGTGAGCGCCGCCACGATCGAAACCGCAACGAGCGCCAGGCCGAGCGCGACGAGGGCCCAGACCGGCAGGAGCGGTGAGAAGGAGAGGGTCAGCATCGGAACCGGCCGGGCCTATTGCCCGAGGCGCTCCAGGAGCGCCGGAACGTGGACCTGGTCGGCTTTGTAGTTGCCGGTCAGGGTGTACATGACGAGGTTGACGCCGCCCCGCAGCGCCATCTCGCGCTGGCGCGGATCGGTGCCGATGACCGGGAACAGCGGCTCGCCGT
Organism: Enterovirga sp.; assembly: GCA_028290385.1. Lineage (GTDB taxonomy): Bacteria > Pseudomonadota > Alphaproteobacteria > Rhizobiales > Beijerinckiaceae > Enterovirga. The sequence continues at coordinate 608 of JAQGJZ010000240.1, read as the reverse complement.
TCCGGCCGACGGCCCAGGCGGCCGCGAGATCGTTCGACGTGATCACGAGCGGGGACACGCCATCGCCGGCGCGGGCCGGGCGGCGCTCGCCGTCGGCCGCCGGGGGCAGGGCCTCGACCCAGGTCTGGCCCGTGCCGTAGCGGCCGGGGAAGCGGTCGAGCAGATAGAAGGTCTTGGTCAGCACGTGGTCGCGCGGCACCGGCTCCAGCTCGGGGACGTCGAGCGTCGCGAGCATGCGGCGCAGGGCCTGGGTTTCGGCCGTCGGCTCGCCGCCGGGGCGGGTGTTCATCGCGTCCCGGGTGTCGAACACGATGGTGCCGCCGTTCTTCATGAAGGCGTCCAGCTTGCGGATCGCGGCCGGGCTCGGCACGGCCTGGTTCGGGGCGATCGGCACGTAAAGCAGGGGAAAGAAGGCGAGCTCGTCGCGCGCCAAGTCGACCCCCACGGGCTCGCCCGCTTCCAGGGCGGTCCGGGCGGCGAGCGCCTGGGTCAGGCCGGTGAGCCCGGCCTTGCTGGTGGAATCAATGGTCGCGTCGCCGGTCGTCACATAGGCGAGGCGCGTCACGAGCCCGGCCTCGGGCGCCGACCGAGGCGCCGTTTGCGCGAGT
>JAQGJZ010000226.1 GCA_028290385.1 Enterovirga sp. | reverse complement strand
TACCCGCCTGAGGATCGCTTCCCGCAGACCCAGGCCTTTCTCGACGCCGCCACGCGGGGGATCGCCGAACTCGGTCTATCGGCGCGCATCGTGTCGACCGGGGGGACGCCGAACCTCGCCCACCTGGGTGAGATCCGCGGCGCGACCGAGCACCGGCCGGGCACCTACATCTTCAACGACCGCATGATGATGGCGGCCGGCGTCGCGACCCTCGGCGATTGCGCGCTCACGATCGTGTCGACCCTCGTGAGCCGGGCGACGCCGGCCCGAGGCATCCTGGATGCCGGCTCCAAGACGCTCACGAGCGACCTCGGCGGGCTCGCCGGGCATGGGCTCGTGCGTGAATATCCCGGCGCGGTGATCCACGCGCTCGCCGAGGAGCACGGCTTCGTCGATCTCTCCGCCTGCCCAAGGCCGATCGCCATCGGCGAACTCGTCGGCATCGTGCCGAACCACGTCTGCCCCGTCGTGAACCTGACGGACCGGCTGGTCGCCACCCGTGGCGGCGAGATCGTAGGCGAGATCGCGGTCGCGGCGCGCGGCCGGAACAGGTGAGGCCCCTGCCCTCGACCTGAGCCGTTCCGTCCCGTTACTCTCGCGGCAGGCGCAGCAAGACGCCTGGAGGAAACCCGCGGATGACAACGGTTCTGAACCGGAGGACGGCGCTTGCCGGCCTGGCACTCGGTGGGCTCGCCCGCCCGGCCCTGGCGCAGGGGGACGGATGGCCGAAGCAGCCGGTGCGCATCATCGTGCCGTATCCGGCGGGCGGCTCGACGGACGTGCTCACCCGCATCCTGGGCGAACGGTTGAAGGACAAGCTGGGCGGGACCTGGGTGATCGAGAACCGGCCCGGAGCCGGCGGCAATGTCGGGATCGACGCCGTCGCGAAGAGCGAGCCGGACGGCTACACGATCGGGTCCGCCACGGTCGGGCACTTCTCCATCAATCAGTATCTCTATGCGAAGATGTCGTGGGATGCGGATCGGGACCTCGCGCCCGTCTCGATGAGCTGGGAACTGCCCAACGTCGCCGTGGTGCCGTCCGAACACGTGCCGGCAAAGACCCTCGCGGAGTTCATCGCCTGGGCCAAGGCGCGCGACGGCGGGATCTTCTACGGCAGCCCCGGAGTCGGCACCACGCCGCATCTCTCGGGCGCGCTGTTCTGCACCCGCAACGGCATCAAGGGCACGCACGTCCCGTTCCGGGGCGCGGCCGCGACCATCCCGGCCATCCTGAAGGGCGACGTGCAATTCGCGGTCGACAATCTCGCCTCCTACATGAGCATCGTCGAATCCGGACAGATGCGGGCGCTGGCCGTCACGTCCCCGAGCCGCTGGCCGACCCTGAAGGACGTGCCCACCATGAAGGAGGCCGGGATGGAGGATTTCGTCGTCACCTCCTGGGCCGCCTTCGTGGTGCCCAAGGCGACGCCCGCCGCGATCGTCCAGACGCTGTCGCAGGCGCTGCAGGAGATCGCGAAGGACCCGTCCGTGCAGGCGCGGTTCCAAGTCGCCGGGGCCCGGGTGCTCGGCTCGCCGCCGGAGGAGGTGACGCAGCTCGCCCACCGGGAGCGGCCGATGTGGCAGGAGATGGTGCGCGTCTCGGCCGCCAAGCTGGAGTGAGCGTTTTGGCCGCACTCGGCGCTTCCCAGGGGACCCGGCCTTGCCGTAAGGGAACGGGCAACAGGGTTCAGGGTCTCCGTCCATGGACGCGATGCGTCAATCCCCGAAGCTCGTCACCGTGTTCGGCGGCTCGGGCTTCCTCGGCCGCCATGTCGTCCGCGCGCTGGCCAAGCGGGGCTACCGGATCCGCGTCGCGGTGCGCCGGCCTGATCTCGGCTTCTTTCTGCAGCCGCTCGGCGTGGTCGGGCAGATCCAGCTCGTTCAGGCGAACCTGCGCTATCCCGATTCCGTAGCCCGCGCGACCGAACGGGCCGACGCGGTCGTGAACTGCGTCGGCATTCTCACCGAAACCAGCCGCCAGACCTTCGGGTGGGTGCAGGCGGAAGGGGCCCGGCTCGTCGCGGAGGCGACCCCGGCCGGGCTGCCCCTGGTGCACGTCTCGGCAATCGGGGCGGATGCGTCGTCCCCGTCCGTGTATGCGCGCACAAAGGCGCAGGGCGAGGAGGCCGTCTCCGCCGCCCGGCCCGATGCCGTGATCATGCGGCCCTCGGTCCTGTTCGGGCAGGGCGACACCTTCTTCAACCGCTTCGCGGCCCTGGCCCGCGCGCTTCCGGTTCTGCCGATCGCCGGCGCCGACACCCGCTTCCAGCCTGTCTGGGCCGGCGATGTCGCCGAGGCGATCGCGCGCGCGGTCGACGGACAGGCGCGCCCCGGGCAGCCTTACGAGCTGGGCGGCCCCGAAATCCGCACCCTGCGCGAGCTGGTCGAGTACGTGCTGGCCGTCACCGAGCGGAAGCGCGCCGTGGTGGCCCTGCCGGACGCGGCGGCCCGGATCCAGGCCCGCATCCTCGAGATCGCCGACGCGCTGACCCTCGGGCTGCTCCCGGACGAGCTGAAGCTCACCCGCGACCAGATCGCGCTGCTCGGGTCGGACAACATCGTGTCGGAGGCCGCGAAGGCCGACGGCCGCACCCTTGAAGGGCTCGGCATCATGCCCCAGGCGGTCGAAGCGATCGTTCCGGGCTACCTCACCCGGTTTCGGAAGACCGGCCAATTCGACCTTGAACGCGCGGCCTGAACGGCCGCATCCATTCAACAAGATAAAGGGAGACACGCTCATGCGTGAGATTGGGCATTTCATTGGCGGCAAGAATGTCGCCGGCACGTCGGGGCGCTATACCGACGTCTTCGAGCCCATGACGGGCGAGGTGCAGGGCCGGGTCGCGCTGGCCTCGAAGGCCGAGCTGCGGGCCGCGGTCGAGAACGCCAAGGCGGCGCAGCCGGCCTGGGCCGCGACCAACCCGCAGCGCCGCGCGCGCGTGATGATGCGCTTCCTCGACCTCTGCCAGCGCGAATACGACAGCCTGGCCGAGTTGCTCGCCCGCGAGCACGGCAAGACGATCCCGGACGCCAAGGGCGACATCCAGCGCGGGCTCGAGGTCGTCGAGTTCGCCTGCGGCATCCCGCACCTGATGAAGGGCGAGTACACCGAGGGCGCGGGCCCCGGCATCGACATCTACTCGATGCGCCAGGCGCTCGGCGTGGTGGCCGGCATCACGCCGTTCAACTTCCCGGCCATGATCCCGATGTGGAAGTTCGGCCCGGCCATCGCGTGCGGCAACGCGTTCATCCTGAAGCCGTCCGAGCGCGACCCGGGCGTCCCGATGCGGCTCGCCGAGCTGATGATCGAGGCCGGGCTGCCCGCCGGCATCCTCAACGTCGTGAACGGCGACAAGGAAGCCGTCGATGCGATCCTGGACGATCCGGACATCAAGGCGGTCGGGTTCGTCGGCTCCTCGCCGATCGCCCAGTACATCTACCACCGGGCGGCCGGCACGGGTAAGCGCGCCCAGTGCTTCGGCGGTGCCAAGAACCACATGATCATCATGCCGGACGCCGACATGAACCAGGCCGTGGATGCGCTGATCGGCGCCGGCTACGGCTCGGCCGGCGAGCGCTGCATGGCGATCTCGGTTGCGGTTCCGGTCGGCAACGGCACGGCCGACGCCCTGATGGAGAAGCTGATCCCGCGGGTCGAAAGCCTGAAGGTCGGCCCCTCGACGGACCCGTCCGCCGATTTCGGCCCCCTGGTCACCCGGGCGGCGCTCGATCGCGTCAAGGGTTATGTCGATCTCGGCATCCAGGAGGGCGCCAAGCTCGCCGTGGACGGCCGCGAGTTCCGCATGCAGGGCTACGAGAACGGCTTCTACATGGGCGGCTGCCTCTTCGACGAGGTGAAGCCCGACATGCGCATCTACAAGGAAGAGATCTTCGGGCCCGTCCTGTCCGTCGTCCGCGCGAAGGATTATGCGGAGGCGCTCCGGCTGCCGACCGAGCACGAATACGGCAACGGCGTCGCGATCTTCACGCGGGACGGCGATGCGGCGCGCGACTTCGCGGCCAAGGTCGATGTCGGCATGGTCGGCATCAACGTGCCGATCCCGGTTCCGATCGCCTACTACACGTTCGGTGGCTGGAAGGCGTCCGGCTTCGGCGACCCCAACCAGCACGGCCCGGACTCGATCCGGTTCTACACAAAGACCAAGACCGTGACCTCGCGCTGGCCGTCCGGCCTCAAGGAGGGCGCGGAGTTCTCCATGCCGCTCATGCAGTGAGCCGCACGGCGCCGGGACATCTGTCCTGGCGCCCTTTCACGTGCGGTCGCGCCATTGCCGGAAGGCGCGCGACCGTGCGGGCCGGGCCGAAGCCGGGCACGACGATGCGCGAATCGAAGTGGTCTGTGCTGGGGGCCCGCTGAAAACGGGCGCTGACCGGAGCGAGAGCCCCCTAAACGGGAGCGCTGGGATCCGGTGCAAGCTCGCCAGACGCCTGGCCGAGCGCGCGTTCGATCGCGGCGCATTCAGCTGCGCTGATGGCCGGCTCGCCGGAAGCGCCTTCCGCGCGAATAACGGCGGCGAGGCGGACCTTGGCTCGGTGCGCGAGGGTGCGCGAATCCCATCCGAGGCGCGTGCGTGCCGCGCGGATCTGCGGCCCGGTGATCATGCCGGCACGCTCGCCCGAGCCTTACGGCCCGACGCTTTGGGCTTTGCAGCCGCCTTGGCCGCTTCGCGTTCGAGGCGCTCTTTCTCCAGCCGGAGGGCGCGCAGGCGTGCCGTGTTGGCGTCCGTGGCGCGCTTTTCGGCCTCGTATTCGGCCATGGCCTTGGCGCCGTCGGCCGCCCGATCGAGAGCCTTCTGGGCCTTCGCGGCGCGATCCTGCGCCGCGGTATCGTCCTCGGTCATCGCGATCCTCCTGAGCTATCGCGCGGTGTGCGCGCTCAGGAACTGCCGCTCCACCGCCTTCAGACCGTCCTTGCGGGCAGCCTCTTCGGACCGCTGGACCCGGTCAGAGCGCTGGATCAGCTTGCCATGTCGCCTGATGGCCCAATCGAAAGCGCCGGGCGTCCGGACGGAAGGCTGTACTTCGAGCTCGTAGGGGTACATCGAATTGTCGTTCATCCACGACATATAGGATGGTTGGGCGAAATTTGCACCTGCATATCCGCTGAAGATGGTGGGCCGGCGCGCCACCGGCCTGGAAAACTCCGCCCGGAGCAGGGAAAACCTCCACGATCTTCGGGCATCGTCGCCAGGGCCGGCTGCTACTTCGGATCCTTCACGGGCAGGTGCCGGAGATAGCTCTCCTCCCGCTCCGTCCGCACCTTGATCTGGTCCTCATAGGCCTGCCTGGCCTCCGGCGAGAGTACGACCCGCCGCCCCTTGTCGCTCTTGCGCCGCGGCTGCTTGGTGAATTTCTGTCCCGTCTCGACCATGTGCCCCCCTTCGCAACATCAGACCATATCGGTCGTCGAACCCGCCCTGCCGACGATCTGTCCGATATCAGGCAGATGAGGTGACCACACGTCATCTCCCGATAGCAACTCCCTCGTGCTCGAGCGGGAGCCCGCAGCAACTCGCGATTCCCGTGCCGGCTTCCGCGACCCGCACGATGTGCAATTCGAGAAACGTCATCGGTGATGCCTGAAAGATCATCGAACCGGATGTCAGCCTCGACCTCACAGCAAAAGGCACTCGGGGCGGAAGATCGTCAGCGGTGCATCGCAGCCCTGTGAACCTGAACGGGTTCAACCGGCAGGCTGCAGATCGGCGGGCGCGGTTCGGCTGAGCCTGGGGCTCCCGGCGTCAACCGCCCGCCTTCCCACCCGCCCGCAACCTCCCTAAGAGCCCCGGCCATGACAGACGCGAACACGATGAGAGCGGTGCGGGTGACCGCCCCGGGGCAGATCGCCGTCGAGGCGGTGCCGAAACCGGCGCCCGGGCCGGGCCAGCTGCGCATCAGGCTGGAAGGCACGGGCGTGTGCGCCTCGAACCTCACTCCGTGGGCCGGGCCGGACTGGATGTCCTTTCCGACCGAGCCGGGCAGCCTCGGCCACGAGGGCTGGGGCGTGGTCGACGCCGTCGGCGAGGGTGTCTCCGGCATCGAGGCCGGCGACCGCGTCGCCGCGCTCTCCTACAAGGCCTACGCGGAATACGATCTCGCGGAGGCCGACGCCGTCGTGAAGCTGCCGGCCTCCCTCGCCGGGCAGCCTTTCCCCGGCGAGCCGCTCGGCTGCGCCATGAACATCTTCCGCCGCTCGGACATCCAGGCCGGTCAGACGGTCGCGATCGTCGGTATCGGGTTTCTCGGCGCCATCCTGACGCGGCTCGCGAGCGATGCCGGGGCACGCGTGATCGCGATCTCGCGCCGGCCGTTCTCGCTCGATCTCGCCCGCCGCATGGGCGCGGCCGAGACGATCCCCATGGAGGACCATGCCGGGATCATCGAGCGTGTGAAGGAGCTCACGGGCGGCCAGTTCTGCGACCGCGTCATCGAGGCGGTGGGCAAGCAATGGCCGCTCGACCTCGCGGGCGAGATCACGCGCGAGCGCGGCCGGCTTATCGTCGCGGGTTACCACCAGGACGGGCCGCGTCAGGTCAACATGTGGCTCTGGAACTGGCGCGGGCTCGACGTCATCAACGCCCATGAGCGCGACCCCAAAGTGTACCTGGAGGGGATCCGCGAGGCCGTGGAGGCGGTCGCGTGCGGGCGCCTCGACCCGAGCGGGCTCTACACGCACCGTTTCCCGCTGGAGCGGCTGGACGAGGCCCTGAACGCGACCCGGGACCGGCCGGACGGGTTCCTCAAGGCCCTGGTGACCGCGTGATGGCGGCCGGGTTTTCGAAGGGGCGCCCGCGCCTCGGGTTTCTCGGCACCGGCTGGATCGGCCGGCACCGGATGAGCGCGATCATCGAGGCGGACGTGGCGGAGGTGGCCGCCATTGCCGAGCCGAGCCCTGAGACCGCTGCCGAGGCGCTGGCGCTCGCGCCGGGCGCCGAGCGCGTCGACGCGCTCGACGCGCTTCTCGCGATGGGGCTCGACGGCATCGTGATCGCGACGCCCTCCGCCCTGCATGCGGAGCAATCCGTGCTGGCGCTCGCCTCCGGGGCGGCCGTGTTCTGCCAGAAGCCGCTCGGACGGAACGCCGCCGAGGTGCAGGCGGTCGTGGACGCGGCGCGCGCCGCAGACCGGCTGCTCGCTGTCGATCTGTCCTACCGTTTCACCGAGGGGATGCGCCGCATCCGCGAGGTCGTGCGCTCGGGCGAGCTCGGCCGGATCTACGCGGTCGATCTCGTCTTCCACAACGCCTACGGGCCGGACAAGCCGTGGTTCTACGACCCGAAGCTCTCGGGCGGCGGCTGCGTGATGGACCTCGGCGTCCACCTGGTCGACCTGGCGCTCTGGTGCCTCGATTTCCCCGATGTCGCGCAGGTCGGAGCCCAGCTCTTCGCCGCGGGCGAGCGGCTCGGACCGGATCCGTCGCAGGTCGAGGATTATGCGGTCGCGACCATCGAGCTCGCGGGCGGCACGGCGATCCGGCTCGCCTGCTCCTGGCGGCTCCAGGCCGGCCGCGACGCGGTCATCGAGGCGGCGTTCTACGGCACCGGTGGTGGCGCGGCGCTCCGCAACCGCGACGGCTCGTTCTACGATTTCACCGCCGAGCGCTATCGCGGCACGGCCGGGGAGGTGCTCGCCTCACCGCCGGACCCATGGGGCGGGCGCGCCGCCGCGGACTGGGCTCGCCGCCTTGCGGCGGGCGAGCGCTTCGACGAGAGCGCGCAGGAGCTCGTCCAGGTGGCCCGCGTGCTCGACCGGATCTACGGCCGGTAATCCCGGTCAGTAGACCGGGTGGTACTGGTAGAGCCAGGTCTCGCTGAGGATCTGGTCGCCGCTTCGGAGGAAGCACCGCAGCTCCACCGGCTCGTTCCCGGTCGTCGTCAGGTCGAACTGCGCCCGCCAATGGCCGGCCACGTCGTTCGGCACCGCCTCCGTCCGGATGTAGGAAAAAGCGCCGCGCGAGGCGGTCAGGACCGGCTCCGGCAACGCCCCGGCCGGCAGATCCTTGAGCGGGCCGCCCACGAACTCCAGCAGGAACTTGCGCACGCCGCGCGGCCGGTCCGTCCCCGGCTGCCCGCCATTGCCGAGCCGCGTCGCGACGCAGCGCGCCAGCCGCGACGGGAACGGCTCGTCGGCCGCCCAGTGCAGGCGGTAGGAGAACTCGAAGGTCTTGCCCGCCGCGGCGGGCTCCGCCGGCACCCACATGGCGTTGATGTTGTCATGGATCTCGTCGTCGGTCGGATTCTCGACGAGTTGCACGGTGCCGCGGCCCCAATCGCCCTTGGGCTCGACCCAGAGCGAGGGACGGCGCTCGTAATAGACCCCGTCCTGGTAATGGTCGAAATTGCGGTCGCGCTGCAGCAGCCCGAAGCCGCGCGGTGACCCATCCGAAAAGGCCGAGACCTGGATCGTGCGCGGGTTGTTGAGCGGGCGCCAGATATGCTCGCCCGTGCCCGTCCACATGGCGAGCCCGTCGGAATCGTGCACCTCGGGCCGCCAATCGACCATGGTCGGCTTGGCGGTCTCCGAATACCAGAACATGGACGTCATGGGCGCAAGGCCAAGCCGGACGACGTCCCGCCGCAGAACCAGCAGGGTGTCGATGTCCATGGTGACCGCAGCGCCGCGGCGCATCACGAACCGATAGGCGCCGACGATGCTCGGCCCATCCAGAAGCGCGTAGACGGTCACCGCGTCCGAGCCCGGGGCCGGCGTTTCGAACCACACATGCGTGAAGTCCGGGAATTCCTCGGGCGCGTTGTAGACGACCGTGTTGACGGTCACGCCGCGTGCGGACAGCCCGTACTGGGCAAGCTCGCCGATGGCCCGGAAATAGGACGCGCCGAGAAACGCCACCCAGTCGTTCCGGCGCCAGTCGAGCTTGCCGTCCCGCGCTTCCTGGAAGCGGAAGCCGGCAAAGCCGGACGCCGCCGTGAGCTCCCGGGCGGGCGAGTCGTCCGGCATCTGAAAGTAGCGGGCGTCGTACAGGATTTCGCGGGCTTCGCCGCCCTCGACGACATGCATCCTCACCGGCTTCTGAAAATAACGGCCGAGATGGAAGAAGGTGACCGGAAACTGGCCGGGGCCGTCGGCAAACAGCGCGAGGTCCGTCTTGTAGCGCAGCTTGCCATGCTGGTCGTAATCGATCCGCCAGAGCACGTCAGGCTGGGCCGGGGCGGGCGCCAGATAGGGCTGGCGCGCCATTTCCCGCACCCGCGCCTTCATGGCGTCGAAGGAAAAGGCCTGCGGAGATGCGAGGGTCAGGCCCGTTGCGGCGAGCGCTCGCGGCCCGAACCCAGCAGCAGCAAGGCTGGCCGTCCCGACGGCAGCGGCGCGAAGAACTGAGCGGCGATCGATCATGCAGGGTCCGGAGCGGAAGCGGCCGGGACGTAGGAAGGGATGACGGCCCGGTCAACTCCGGCGCGGGAACGGCCGGACGTGAGCGAGCGCCGCGCTGTGCTGCGAAAGGCGCGTTTCCCTCGGCCCACCGCAGCTCTATACGGGAGCCAGACCGCCGAAGAGCGGCACCCAACGGGAGGATCGGACGCCAATGGCGGCTGACGAATTGCCGGCCCGGAAAGAGCCGGCCGAAGTCTCGACGGAGGCCCTGCGCAAGGCCGAATCCTACATCGAGGCGGAGGAAGGCGCGACCAATCGCGTGTCCGGCCTGCCCGGCGCGGTCGTGACCGGCATCGCGGTCGTGATGAGCCTGTTCCACCTCTATGCCGCCTACGCGATCGTACCGACGCAGGAGTTGCGCTACACGCACGTCGCCTTTGTGCTGCTGCTCTCGTTTCTGCTGTTCCCGGTCGCCGCGAAGTATCGCGACCGCATCCGCTGGTGGGACGTGGCGCCCGCCGCGATCTCGGTCGGCCTGATCGCCTATGCGCTCTGGGGCGGCGAGGATTTCACCGATCGCGCGACCGTGCCCGAGCGCATGGATGTCTGGGTAGGCGTCGCGTTCATCATCATCCTGCTCGAGGCGACGCGGCGCACCACCGGCCTGATCATGCCGGCGGTGGCGCTTCTCTTTATCGCCTACGCGATGCTCGGCCCGCACCTGCCGGCACCCTGGACGCATCGCGGCTACGACCTGCCGCGCCTGATCGGTCACCTTTTCATGACGCTGGAGGGCATCTTCGGCGTGGCCGTCGACGTGTCCGCGACCCTGATCATCCTGTTCACGATCTATGGCGCGTTCCTGGCCCAGTCCGGCGCAGGCAAGTTCTTCATCGACTTCTCGCTCGCCCTGATGGGCGGCAAGCCGAACTCGGCCGGACGGACCGTGGTGCTCTCGTCCTTCCTGCTCGGCGGACCCTCGGGCTCCGGCGTCGCGACCACCGTGATGATCGGCACGGTCGCCTATCCGATGATGGAGAAGGCCGGGTTCAAGAAGAACGACGCCGGCGGCCTGCTCGCGGCGGGTGGGCTCGGGGCCATCCTGTCGCCCCCCGTCCTCGGGGCTGCGGCCTTCCTGATCGCCGAATTCCTGAAAATCTCGTATCTCGACGTGATCTGGATGGCGACCATCCCGACCTGCCTGTACTACCTG
>JAQGJZ010000201.1 GCA_028290385.1 Enterovirga sp. | reverse complement strand
GAACGCGGCGTAAAGCTGTCCGGCGGGCAGCGGCAGCGCATCGCGATCGCCCGGGTGATCCTGAAGAACGCGCCCATCCTGATCCTGGACGAAGCCACCTCCGCGCTCGATTCGGAGGTGGAGGCCGCCATCCAGGACGCGTTGACCACCCTGATGCAGGGAAAAACCGTTCTCGCGATCGCGCACCGCTTGTCGACGATCGCGGCCCTCGACCGCCTGATCGTGCTGGATGCCGGCCGCATCGTTGAGGAGGGGAGCCACGCCGAGCTCCTGGCCCGAGCGGGACTCTACGCCCGCCTGTGGCACCGGCAATCGGGCGGCTTCCTCGGCGATTTCGAAGCGGCGGCCGCGGCGGAATAGTCGCCCCGCCGGGTTCCTGCCCGCCCGGGTCCCGGCTACAGGCTGCCCATGTTTCAGGCAGAATCGGACCGGCGGACCCCGGCAGGAGAGCGTGCCGGCGCCGCCTGGGGGCGCGAACTGCTGGCCACGCTCGCCCTCGCGGCCCCGATGGTCCTGTCCAACCTCGCCGCGACCGCGCTCGCCACGACGGACGTGATCCTGGTCGGGCGCCTGGGGCCGGAGCCGCTGGGTGCGGCGGCGCTCGCCACGACCCTGTTCCATTCCGTCACCATGAGCGCGACCGGGCTGGTCACGGCCGTGTCGCCGCTCGTCGCCGCCGAGTACGGCCGCTGCCGGCACGCGGTGCGCGACATCAGCCGGACGGTCGGCCAAGGGTTTTGGGTTGCGGCCCTGATCTGCCTGCCGGCCTGGATCGTGCTCGCCCAAGGCGAGATCGTGCTCCTGGCCTTCGGGCAGCGGCCGGAACTCGCGGCATCAGCCGGGGAATACCTGCGCTCGCTCCAATGGGCCCTTCTGCCCAATCTCGGCTTCGTGGTTCTGCGCCTGTTCATGGCGGCGCTGGGCCGGCCGGGCTGGGGCCTGGCGGTCGCGCTTGCCGGGCTTCCGGTCAATCTGCTGCTCGCCTGGATGCTGATCTTCGGAAAGCTCGGCGCGCCGGCCCTGGGCCTGGTCGGAGCAGGCATCGCGACCACCATCACGGCGACGCTCGGCTTCGTGGCCCTGGCCGCCGTGGCGGTGACGGACCGGCGTTTCCGGCGCTACCACGTGTTCGGGCGCCTCTGGCAGACGGATTGGGGGCGGTTCCGGGCCATCTGGCGCATCGGCATGCCGATCGCGGCCACGCTGGCCTTCGAGGTCGCGTTCTTCGGCGGCTCCGGGCTCGTGATGGGCATCATCGGCACCACCGAGCTCGCGGCGCACACGATCGCGCTTCAGATATCGGCGCTCTGCTTCATGGTGCCGCTCGGGATCGGCCAGGCCGCTACCATCCGGGTCGGGCACGCCTTCGGGGCGGGCGACCGCGATGCGGTCGGGCGGGCCGGATGGGCCGCCTTCGCCACCGCGATGGGTTTTGGGTGCATGACCGCGCTCGTGCTGATCGTCGCCCCGAGCCTTCTGACGCGGGCCTTTCTCGATCCAACGGTCCCGGTGAACGGCCCGGTGATCGCGCTCGCGACGCAGTTCCTGTTCTTTGCGGCCGTGTTCCAGCTCGCCGACGGCGCCCAGGTGGTCGGAGCCGGCATGCTGCGCGGCCTGAAGGATACGCGCCGCCCGATGCTCTACGCGGCGATCGGCTATTGGGGCATCGGCACGCCCATCGGGCTCGCTCTCGCGTTCAAGGGCGGCTTCGGCGGGGCCGGCCTGTGGATCGGCCTCGCGGTCGGGCTCGCCGCCGTGGCGCTCCTCCACCTCGGGCGGTGGTCCCGGCGCGAGCGACTGGGGCTCGCGCCGGCGCCGGCTGCTACTGCACGATGAGCTTCAGGTCGGAGACGAGCGGGCGGACCTTCTCAATCTGCTCGGCCAGAACCTGCTTGAACTCGGCCGGGCTCGAGCCGACGGGCTCCGCCCCGATCTCCGTCAGACGCTTCTGGACGTCCGGGTTCTGGGCGATCAGCGCGATTTCCTTGTGCAGGCGCGCCACCACGGGCTCGGGCGTCCGGGCCGGCGCCATGAAGCCGTTCCAGCCGCGCAGCTCCATGTTCGGGAAGCCGAGTTCGCGGACGGTCGGCACGTCCGGAACCGCGCCCATGCGTTTGTCCGCGAGGGTCGCGAGCGGCTTCAGCCCACCGGACCGGATGTGGGGCAACGCCGTCGAGAGCTGATCGCCGCCCATCTGGATCCGGCCGGCCAGCAGCTCCTGCACGAGCGGCGCGGCGCCCCGGAATGGCACGTGGTCCATGCGGACCTCGGCGTCGCGCTTAAAAACCTCACCCGCGAGGTTCATGATGCTGCCGGGACCGGTCGAGCCGTAGAACAGACCGTCCTTGGCGTCCCGGGCCTTCGCGAAGGCCGCGAACTCCTTCAGGTCCTTCACCGGTACGGAGGGATGCGCCACCACGACCATGGGCACGTTGGCGGCAAGCGAGACCGGCGCGAAATCCGCCAGCTCGTGCTTGGCCCGCCCCGCATATTGGAGGGAGGCCGTCGTCGACGAGAAGGTCAGGTTGTGGAACAGCAGCGTGTGGCCGTCGGGCTCGGCCTTCGCGACCGCATCCGCCCCGACCGAGCCGCCCGCACCGCCCATGTTTTCGACGATCACGTTCTGACCGAGCGCCGCCGTGAGCCGCTCGGCGAAGATGCGCGCCAGGAGGTCCGTCGTGCCGCCGGCCGGAAACGGGACCACCACGCGGATCGTACGGGCCGGGAAGGTCGATTGCGCGGCCGCGCTTCCCGGGATCGCCGCAAGCGCCGCCAGCGCTCCGACGCCCGCCAGCATCGCGCGGCGGGACGGACCATGTCTCAGCTTCATTATTTCACTCCCTGTTTATCGTGCTCGTTGATTGGCTTCGGTGCTGCGGGCGGTCAGCGCCCTCCCGAGATCGGGATCACGGCGCCCGTCATGTAGGCGGCCTCGCTCGAGGACAGCCACAGGATGGCCTCGGCACATTCCTCGGCGGTTCCGATCCGGCCCATGGGCACGGTCGGGATGACGTGCTGCAGCCGGTCGCCCACGCCGGCCGCGGCATGGATCTCCGTGTCGATGAGGCCCGGCATGATGGCGTTCACGCGGATCCCCTCCGGCGCCAGTTCCTTGGCGAAGCCCACCGTGAGGCTGTTCACGGCGCCCTTCGCGGCCGCGTACGGGATCCACTGGTTCGCGCCGCCGAACACGGCCGCCACCGACGAGACGTTGACGATGGTCCCGCCCGCACCGCCGTTGCGGGTCGACATTCGCCGCGCGGCCTCGCGCGTGCACAGCATCGTGCCGACGACGTTCACGTCGAGAACGCGCCGGATCGCCTCGGCATCGTAGCTGTCGTGCCGGCCGGCCTTGCCGGTCACGCCCGCATTGTTGACCAGGGCCGTGACCGGACCGAACTCGCGGTCCACGGTCTCGAACATGCGGGTGACAGCCTCCTCATCGGCCATGTCTCCCTGGACGGCGATCGCCCGTCCACCGGCTGCCTGGATCGCGTCGACCACGGCCATCGCCCGGTCGGGCTGGGCCACGTAGTTCACGCACACCGCGTATGAGCGCGCTGCAGCGAGCTTCGCAGTCGCTGCTCCTATGCCACGGCCCGAACCCGTGACCACCATGACGCCGCTCATCCCGCCTCCCTTGTTTCGTGACCCTTGTGGGCGGAAGCCTAGACAGGGCCGACCCGCAGAGGAAGGTGCCACGGCCCGGGGCCGCGGACAAAACCCACCTTCGCGGGCGTGGACACCGGTTTGGAGCTATGCCAAACAGCCCGCGCGAGTGACCCCTGGTCGCATTGCGCGTGCTCGCGCCGCAATGCTTCTCGGGGCCAAAGCTTGGCAGCCGGAAACGCGCCGCCCCCGCCTTGTTTTTGACCGATCCCGCCTGGAGCCTACATTGGCCACGACCGCAACCGGAGCGCCGCACCACACCCGACGGGACTTCATGATGATCGCGACGGGGGCTGCCGGCGCGGTGGGCCTCGGCGCCGTCGCGTGGCCCTTCATCTCGTCGCTCGCCCCGGACGCGCAGACCGTCGCGGCCGGCGCCCCCGTGGAGGTGGACCTCGCGCCGATCTCCCCC
>JAQGJZ010000217.1 GCA_028290385.1 Enterovirga sp. | reverse complement strand
CAGACACCCGGTCTCGACATCATCGAGGGCGAGGTCGCCGATCTCAGCCTGGAGGCCGGCCGGGTCTCAGCCGTGCTGCTGGCGGATGGACGCGAGCTCGCGACCGGCGCTGTCGTGCTCACGACGGGCACATTCCTCGGTGGCCTTATCCATATCGGCGAGGTCAAGATTCCGGCAGGGCGCTTCGGCGAACAGCCATCCCTCGGCCTCTCGGCGACGCTTGCCCGACTCGGTCTCCCGCTCGGCCGCCTGAAGACCGGCACGCCGCCGCGGCTCGACGGCCGCACCATTGACTGGGCCGGCATCGAGAAGCAGCCGGCCGACGACGAGCCCGTGCCGTTCTCGGCCCTGACGGACCGCATCACGGTGCCCCAGATCGAGTGCGGCATCACCCGCACCAGCCAGGCCGTACACGATCTTATCCGCGCGAACCTGTCCCGCGCGCCGATGTTCTCGGGCGAGATCAAGGGGCGCGGGCCGCGCTATTGCCCGTCGATCGAGGACAAGGTCGTTCGCTTCGGCGATCGCGAGGGACACCAGATCTTCCTCGAGCCCGAAGGCCTGGACGATCCAACGGTCTATCCGAACGGCATCTCAACCTCGCTCCCAGAGGATGTCCAGCGCGGCATCCTGGCCGCCATCCCGGGTCTCGAACGGGTCCGGATGCAGCGGCCCGGCTATGCCATCGAGTACGATTTCGTCGATCCGCGCAGCCTGGGTCCAACCCTGGAGGTGAAGGCCGTCGCAGGCCTGTTTCTCGCGGGCCAGATCAACGGCACGACGGGCTACGAGGAGGCAGCGGCGCAGGGGATCCTGGCCGGGTTCAACGCCGCTTTGCGCGCCTCCGGCCGGCGGGACGGGATCACCTTCGACCGCTCCGAAAGCTATATCGGCGTCCTGGTCGACGATCTGATCACGCGGGGGGTGAGCGAGCCCTACCGCATGTTCACCTCGCGGTCGGAGTTTCGCCTCAGCCTGCGCGCCGACAACGCGGACGACCGGCTCACGCCCAGGGCCCTGGATCTTGGCGTCGTCGGTTCCGAGCGGCGCGCGTGGTTCACCGCCTGGCAGCGGGATTATGCCGGGCTGCGTGATTGCCTTGGCCAGCTGACGCTGACGCCGAACGAGGCGCGGCGGCACGGCCTCATGCTCAACCAGGATGGCCAGCGCCGGACCGCGTTTCAGCTCATGTCGTATCCCGAGATTACGCTGGCGCGCCTTGCCGCCATCTGGCCCGAGCTCAGCGCGGCGCCGCCCCGGCTGGCCGAGCGGGTCGAGACCGATGCCCGCTATGACGTCTATCTCGACCGGCAGGAGCAGGACGCCGCTGCCTTCCGGCGCGACGAATCCTACGCGCTGTCGACCGAGATCGATTTCGGCAGCCTGGCGGGTCTGTCCGCCGAGCTTCGCGCCAAGTTGGACCTTGTTCGCCCGGCGACCATCGGCCACGCGGCCAGGATCGAAGGCATGACGCCGGCAGCCCTCACGCTCCTTGCCGCACATGCCAAGCAGCGCAACCGCACGGCTGTCGCCCAGAATGGCTGACGCGGGAGGCCGCGCGGCGGCTAAGCTTCTCGGCTGCGTTTCACGTGAAACGGCCGGGAAGCTTGACATCTACGAGGCTGAACTGCGCCGCTGGCAGCGGATCAAGAATCTTGTCGGGCCTAGTACCCTGGGCGAGATCCGCGAGCGGCATTTCGCCGATTCGCTGCAGCTCGCCGATCTGGCCGAAGGAGACGTATGGGCCGATCTCGGCTCCGGGGCCGGATTTCCCGGGCTGGTCATCGCGATCGCCCGGTCGGGCACGCAGGTGCATCTCGTCGAGAGCGACAGCCGCAAATGCGCATTCCTCCGCCACGCCGCGCGCGCCACCGGGGTGCCTGCAAAGGTCTGGGAAGGGCGCATCGAAGCCGTGCTGCCGAAGCTCGACCCAGTCCCGACCGTCGTAACCGCACGGGCGCTGGCGAGCCTCGACGATCTCTTGGCGCTTGCCGCTCCGCTGTTGATGAAGGGCGCAATTGGGCTCTTCCCGAAGGGCCGGGACTATTCGTCGGAATTGACGAAGGCGGCCGAATCCTGGAGGTTCGACGCGGATGCGATCCCGAGCGCCGTCGACCCTGACGGCCGCATCCTTCGCATCCGCCGTTTTGACGGTCGCATCACATCCCGGCCTACGGATCCATCGTGAGCATGCTTACCGCTGCCGGATCGCCCGCATCCGGCGCACCCCGGGTCTTGGCCCTCGCCAACCAAAAGGGCGGGGTTGGCAAAACCACGACCGCGATCAACCTCGGCACGGCGCTGGCCGCCATCGGTGAGCGCGTCCTGGTGCTGGATCTCGATCCGCAGGGCAATGCCTCGACCGGGCTCGGGATCGACCGCAAGCGTCGCGCGCTCTCGACCTACCATGTGCTGACCGGCGAGGCCGATCTCCGCTCCGTGATCCAGGAGACGGCGGTCCCGAACCTTTTCGTCGCCCCGTCCACGATGGACCTGCTCGGCGTCGAGCTCGAAATCGCCAAGGAGCGCGACCGCGCCCATCGGCTCCGTCGGGCGATCAACGAACTGGCCCTCACGTCGCCGGACGAGGGCCGGATCACGTATGTGCTGATCGACTGCCCACCGTCGCTCAACCTGCTGACGATCAACGCGCTGACCGCGGCGGACGCCGTCGTGGTCCCGCTGCAATGCGAGTTCTTCGCCCTCGAAGGCCTGAGCCAGCTCATCAAGACCGTCGAGCAGGTCCGGCAGAATTTGAATGCGAAGCTGTCCATTCACGGGGTCGTGCTGACCATGTTCGATCCGCGCAACAACCTGGCCAACCAGGTTGTCGCCG
>JAQGJZ010000211.1 GCA_028290385.1 Enterovirga sp. | reverse complement strand
AGAGCTTGGTCGCGATCTCGAACATCTCCTCCGGCGCGTAATCCGGCGAGAACGCCGAGGGCACGCCCGTGAGCTGCTGGACCTTGCCACCATCCGGCATGCCGTCGACCACGATCAGCTCGCCCGGCGGGTCGTCGGGCAGGGCCACCTCGCCGTTGCCCCAGATACCCGACATCTCGCGGTAATCGCTCGGGCTGAAGGTGTAGAGCCGCCGGTGCGAGCCCTCCGCCAGGTATTTTTGGCATTCCGGGATATTGCCGAGCGGGATGTTCGGAACCGGCAGCATCTTCTCGATCTCGATGCCCGTGATCTTCTTCAGGGCCAGCGCATAGGCGTGCGCGTGGACGGAGCCGCGCACCAGCAGGTAGCCGCAGAGCTCGCGGCCCGTCGGGTCCGACAGCGTCTCGTAGACCCGCAGCTTGTGCAGCCGCGCCCCGCATTCGAGGTGGAAGTTGTGCAGCAGGTCGAGCACCACGTTGCCCGTGCTCGTGATCATGTCGTTGTTCCAGCTATGCCCGTTGCTGTTCACGGGCATGGCGCCGCCGCCGCCGGACAGAAAGGCAGCCGCGAGCCGGATGTCCTTCATGTCCTCGAAAGGTGCGTCCGAGATGTCGCCGCCGTCGCCTTCATCCTCGGCGCCGGTATCCGGACCGTTGTTCAGCATCGCGACGCCGTTCGAGACCAGCTCGACATGGCCGAGTTCCTCGGCCGTGATCGCCGCGACGAGGCTGTAGAACGGGCGCAGCTTGGTCTTGGACCGGAAGTTGAAGCTCTGAAACATGTAGTTCCCAAGCGTCGACATCTCGCCATATTTGCCGCCGAGCAGCTCCTGCAGGGCCGCGGCGGCATTGGGATCCTGCTTTTTGGGGGGCGGAAGCTCGATCTGCAGCTTGTCGACGCGTAGAAACATGGTCCGGCTCCGTACTGGTGTACGGGGCCAACCAGCGGCCCTCGGCAGGGTTCCTAACGGACAGTGCGGGCCGGACCCTCTCAGGCCGGAACCGGCCGACGGTCCAATGCAGTACGGTAGGAGATCGCTTCGGCCAGATGGATGCGGCCCACCCGGGCCTCGCCGTCGAGATCGGCCAGCGTGCGGGCCACCTTCAGGATGCGATGGAAGCCGCGGGCCGAGAGCCGCATCGCGTCCGCCGCCTCACGGATCAGGCGGAGCCCGTCCTCGTCGGGCTTGGCGACCTCTTCCAGCACCGAGCCGGGGCAGCCGGCATTGGTCGTCACGCCCGCGATCCCGAGCGCCGCGTAGCGCCGGGACGACAGCTCGCGCGCCCGGGCCACGCGGGCCGAAACCTCCGCGGAGCCTTCGCTGGACGGCGGCAGGATCAGGTCCGCCGCCGTGACGGCCGGCACCTCGATCGCGAGGTCGATGCGATCGAGCAGCGGGCCCGAGATGCGTGCCGAGTACTGCGCCATGCAGCGCTCGTTCGGCTGCCGGCGGCAGGCATAGCCGGGATCCGTGGCGTGGCCGCAGCGGCAGGGGTTCATGGCGGCCACGAGCTGAACCCGCGCCGGATAGGTGGTGCGGTGGTTGGCCCGCGCGATCATCACCTCGCCCGTTTCCAGCGGCTGGCGCAGCGCATCCAGCGCCGCGGGCTGGAACTCGGGAAACTCGTCCAGGAACAACACGCCGTGATGCGCGAGCGAGATCTCGCCCGGCCGGGCATTGATGCCGCCGCCCACCAGCGCGGCCATGGAGGCGGAGTGATGCGGCGCCCGAAAGGGCCGCCGGCTCGAGAGGGCGCCGTTCTGAAGCTGCCCGGCGACCGACTGCACCATCGATATCTCGAGCAGCTCGCGGGGGGAGAGCGGCGGCAGAATGGACGGCAGCCGCTGCGCCAGCATCGACTTGCCCGCTCCCGGCGGGCCGCTCATCAGGAGGTTGTGCCCGCCAGCCGCCGCGATCTCGAGCACGCGCTTGGCGCTCTCCTGGCCGCGGATGTCACGCAGGTCCGGCAGGGGGCCGCTGGCCGGCGCGACGGCCGGCTCCGGCCGCGCCATCACCTGCTCACCCTTGAAATGGTTCGCCAGCTGGATGAGCGAGCGGGGCGCGAGGATGTCGGCATCCTGCGAAGCCCAGGCCGCCTCCGGCCCGCACGCGAATGGGCAGATCAGGCCCTGCCCGCGCGCATTGGCGGCGATGGCGGCCGGCAGCACCCCGGCGACCGGCGTGATCGAGCCGTCCAGCGCCAGCTCGCCGAGCACCGTGTAGCCGGCGAGCGCATCGGCCGGGATGGCGCCGATCGCGGCCATGATACCGAGCGCGATCGGCAGGTCGTAATGCGAGCCCTCCTTGGGCAGGTCCGCCGGCGCGAGATTGACGATGACCCGCTTGGCCGGCAGCGCCAGGCCTGAGGCGATCAGGGCCGAGCGGACCCGCTCGCGGCTCTCGCCCACGGCCTTGTCCGGCAGCCCAACCACGTTGAAGGCGACGTTGCCCGCCGAGATCTGGACCTGGACGTCGACGGCCCGGCCCTCGATGCCCTCGAACGCAACGGTCGAGACCCGCGTGACCATGCCGGACCTGCCCCCGAGCCGCCCGGCGAGGATCGTAGCGGGGCAGCGTGGGCCGTCAAGAACAGGATGAGAACATCAAAACAACGATCCCTAGACGTGAATTGTCTTTTATTGACATCCGAATTCAGGATATTACCTGAACCGCAGTTCAGCCGCGCTCTGGGGAGGACCGGATCGGTCCCGGGCCCGGCAAACGAGTTCAGCCATGGCAGTCTCATCTCTCGGCGCGGCAAAAGGCTCGGCCCCGCCCGGCTCGGCATTTGGCGGCATCAATGCCGGCTCGACCGCGGGGGCGGCGTTTGCGCTGCTGGCCGGCGCGGCTGCTCTTGGTGCGATCGTCAATCCGAAACAGGCGGGGCTCTATGTGCTCGGCGCGGCGCTCGGGCTCGTGCTCTATCACGCAGCCTTTGGCTTCACGTCGGCGTGGCGCGTCTTCATCGCCGACCGGCGCGGCGAGGGCCTGCGCGCCCAGATGGTGATGCTCGCCATCGCCACCGCCTTGTTCTTCCCCGTGCTGGCATCGGGCTCTCTCTTCGGCCAGCCGGTGACCG
>JAQGJZ010000200.1 GCA_028290385.1 Enterovirga sp. | reverse complement strand
AACTTCTCCGGCGGGGTCGCCGAGATGCGCCAGTTCGGGCTGGAGCCGGCTGTTCTGTTCAACATCGCCGTGTTCACCACGCAGATCCTCGGATCTGCCCTGATCATCTTCGGCCGCTACGTCTGGCTCGGTGCCGGCGCGCTCGGCATCTTCACCGCGCTGACGATCCCCCTCGTGCATCGGTTCTGGACCATGCAGGGCCCGGAGGCGCTGCATGCCTTCCACACGGCGGGCGAACATGTCGGCACCATCGGCGGTCTGATCACGGTTTCGATCCTGGCGGCGCGGACCCGTGCGGCGCGTACGGACTCGGCCGCCACGCCGCGGGTGGCCATGGCGCGCTGAACCGGCGCGCCTCCTGCGGGGTTACGACCGCAGGCGGTTGGGCTAGGCTTTCGGCCTCTCGGCAGTCGCGTCCGACCGCCGGTCCGCGAGACATTCATGCCCGATTTCGCCATCCAGGTCGTTCCCGTCACGCCGTTCCAGCAGAATTGCTCCATCGCCTGGTCGCAGGAGACGCGGCGGGGCGTGGTGATCGATCCGGGCGGCGATCTCGACGTGATCCGGCAGGCGATCGACCGTGCCGGCGTGACCGTCGAGGCGATCCTGCTGACGCACGGCCATATCGACCATGCCGGCGGCGCCGCGGCACTGAAGGACGAACTCGGCGTCGAGATCGTCGGCCCGCACGAGGCGGACGCGCCGCTGCTCGCCCGGCTCGCCCAGCAGGGCCGGCAATACGGGCTCGACGATGCCCAGAACGTGACGCCGGACCGCTTCCTGGCCGACGGCGACACGATCGAGATCGCGGGGATCACCTTCGACGTTCTGCATTGCCCGGGTCACTCGCCCGGAAGCCTCGTCTTCTTCGCGCCCGCGCTCCGGTTCGCCTTCATGGGCGACGTGCTGTTCCAGGGCTCGGTCGGGCGCACGGACCTGCCGGGCGGCAGCCACGAGACGTTGCTCCGCTCCATCCGCGACAAGATCCTCCCGCTCGGGGACGACGTGTCCTTCCTGCCGGGTCACGGCCCAGGCTCGACCGTCGGCGAGGAGCGGGCGAGCAACCCCTTCCTGCGCTGATCCCGGGAGCTGGTGCGATGAGCGGGGCCGACCTGCCGGCGGACATGCGAGGACCCGAGGACGACCTGTTCGACGCCGTCCTGCAGGTCAGGCACGCGTTCCTCCGGGCCGGGCTGGCGCCGCCGAAGGTCATCGAGCTCGCCTCATGGGAGGAGGGCATGATGGTGTTGCGGCTCGCCCGGTCGCGCTATGCGGACCGCTACCGCCGCTCCCTCTTCGGCCGGCGCGGCACGGACGAGGCGATCACGGAGATCGATGTCTCGGGCACCACCCTGCGCTGGCCCGCCCGCCGCTGGAGTCGCGCGGCAGGAACCTTCGAGGATATCTGAGCCCGTTAACGCGCTCCAGCGCGGCGCGTGCCATGGTGGGGAATGCCCGCCCGCATCGCCTTCATCGCCGGGGACCCGAACCTCCCCGAGCGCCTTCCGCCGCTGCTTGCGGCGGCGCGCGCGCTCGGGCTCGAATGCCATGTGCTGACGGACATGCGCGAGGCGCGGGGCCTCGTCGAGCGGGCCGGCGGGCGGCTCGTCCCCGTCGCGGCCAGCCTGCGCAGCATCAATCCGGCGAAAGCGGGCTATGCCTCCGGGCAGGTCGCGGCCGCCTTGAAGGCCGTGCGGCCCGATCTCGTCCACGCGGTCGGGCTCGGCCCGAGCCTCATCGGCGGCGCCGCCTGCGCGATGGCGCGCGTCGAATGCCGCCTGTATTCGCTTGGGCCGCTCGGCGCGCTCGCGCTGCCGGACGACCGCATGGCCTCGATCGGCCGGCGCGTTGTCGCTTCCCTCCTTAAGGGCCCGCTGCGGACCGCCTCCACCCGCTTCATAGTCGAGACCGACGCCGACCGGGCGCTGCTCGGGCTGGAGGGGGGCGAGCCGGGCGAGGTCGCGGTCCTGCCCGGGGCGGGCGTGGACCCGGAAAGAACCCGGCCGCTGCCGATGCGAGCCTTGCCCCCGCTCAGGATCGCGATCGCGGCCCCGATGGTCTGGCGGGAGGGGATCGATGTCGCCGTGGAGGCCGTGCGCCTGGCGCGTGAGGCCGGGGCCGATCTCGATCTGTCGCTGTTCGATCAGGACGGCTCGCGCCTGCGACGGCTGGGCCGGGGCGTCCTGGAGGATTGGAGCCGGCAACCCGGGATCAGGCTGCACCCGGCGGGCGAGGACGGCACCGCCGAGATTTGGCACGACCACCATGTCGCCTGCCTGCCCTCGCGCGGCGGCGCCGGCGTGCCCGCCTTTTTGCTCGAAGCGGCTGCCTCCGCGCGGCCGCTGGTGACGACCGACGTGCCCGGCTGCCGTGAGCTGGTGTCGGACGGGACGGAAGGCTTCTTGGTCCCGCCGGACGATCCCGCGGCGCTTGCGGCGGCTTTTGCCAAGCTCGCGGCCGATCCCGTGCTGCTGCCCCGCATGGGGGCGGCCGCCCGCGCCCGCGCCCTGCACGGCTACCTGGAGCGGGATCTGATCGAAGCCGTGAAGCGGCTTTACTCCGGCCTGCTCGGCAAGGCCGCCGGGCCGTGACGCGCATCGTCGACCACGCCGCCTTTATCCGGGCGGAGACGCGGCTCCTGCCGGTGCCGCATGCGCCGGAAATCAGCCTGCACGTGGCCGAGGAGGCGACCGCGCTCTGGCAGAAGACCGAGGATGAACTGGAGCAGATGGGCCTGCCGCCGCCGTTCTGGGCTTTTGCCTGGGCGGGCGGGCAGGCGCTGGCGCGCTACATCCTCGACCATTCGGACCTCGTGCGCGGCCGGACGGTGCTCGACGTCGCGTCCGGCTCCGGCCTCGTCGCGATCGCGGCCGCGATGGCGGGCGCCGCCGAGGTGCAGGCGGCCGATATCGACGCCTTCGCGGCGGCGGCGATCGCCATCAACGCCGAGGCGAACCGCGTGAGCGTGGCGCCGCGTCTGGCCGACCTCGTCGGGACGGACGAGGGCTGGGACGTGGTCCTGACCGGCGACATCTTCTACGAGCGCGACATCGCCGCGCGGATGTGGCCTTGGCTCGCCGCCCTGGAGGCGCGCGGCGCGACCGTGCTGATCGGCGATCCAGGACGATCCTACCTGCCGAAGGACAAGGTCGAGCAGATCGCGCAATACCGTGTGCAGGTCACGCGCGAGCTGGAGGATGCCGAGATCAAGCTGTCGCGCGTCTGGCGCATCCGCCGCGACTAGCGCGCGGCGGAACGTCTTCTGCTAGACTGCCCGCATGGATCGCCGGACGTCATACGACGACGACATCTACGCCTGGTCGCAGGAACAGGCGGCGGCCTTGCGCCGCCTCGCCGAGACCCGCCGGGACCTGCCGAACGAACTCGACCTGGAGCACGTGGCCGAGGAGATCGAGGACGTGGGCAAGGCCGAGCTTCGCACCGTCGAGAGCTTCCTCGAGTTGATGCTGCGGCATCTGTTGAAGATCGCGTCGGCGCCGAATGCCCGGCCGGTCCGGCACTGGCGGGACGAGGTCGCGCTGCAGCGGCGTGCTCTGGCCAAGGACTTGAAAGCGTCGATGCGGCAGCTGATCGATCTTGACGAGCTTTGGGATGCGGCCCGAAGGCGGGCCGACGCCTCCCTCGACGAGCACGGGGATGCGCTGCTGCCGGACCTGCCGCAGGCCTGCCCCTTCAGCCTGGACGAGCTGACCGCGACCGGCTTCGACGTCGAGAGCGCAGTCGCTCGGCTGCAGGAGGTCTCGGCCGGACCTCGCGACGGCAGCCTCTAGGCTAGCCAGCGCTTGCGGCGCTTGTAGCTTTTGACGTTGCGGAAACTGCGCTGCCCGCCTTCCGCGACCCCGAGATAGAATTCCTTCACGTCCTCATTCTCGCGCAGGCTCTCGGCCGGACCGTCCATGACGACGCGGCCGGTCTCCAGGATGTAGCCGTATGTGGCGTAGCGCAGCGCCATGTTCGTGTTCTGCTCCGCGAGCAGGAAGGACACGCCCTGCCTGGCATTGAGGTCGCGCACGATCTCGAAGATCTCCTCCACGATCTGCGGCGCGAGACCCATGGACGGCTCGTCCAGCAGGATCATCTTCGGCTTCGACATCATGGCCCGGCCGATGGCGCACATCTGCTGCTCGCCACCGGACGTGTAGCCGGCCATGGACGAGCGCCGCTGGCGCAGGCGCGGAAAGGTCGCGTAGACCAGCTCGAGATCGCGCCGGATGGCGGCGTTGCCGTCGCGGCGCGTATAGGCGCCGGTCAGCAGGTTCTCCTCGATGGTGAGGTGGCCGAAGCAATGCCGCCCCTCCAGCACCTGGATGCAGCCCCGGCGCACCAGATCGTCGGGCGACAGCCGGTCGACCCGCTCGCCCCCGAACGAGATCGCGCCCTTGGTCACGTCGCCGCGCTCGGCCCGGAGCAGGTTCGAGATCGCCTTCAGGGTCGTGGTCTTGCCGGCGCCGTTGGCCCCGAGCAGGGCCACGATGCCGCCCTGCGGCACGGCCAGCGAAACACCCTTCAAATCGAGGATGACGTGGTCGTAGACGACCTCGATGTTGTTGACCGACAGGATGGGGTCGCCGAGCGACGCAGATCCGTCCGCCCCATTCAGGCCGAGGACGGACGTGCTCACGGGGTGTGCCGGTCCTGCCAGCGCGCGAACAGCAGCACGGCCGCTACGCCGAGAGCGAGCAGGGTTGGGCCAAAAAGGATTTGGAACGGGGTCATTCCTGCAACCTCTTCAGCAGAATTCTTGCTGTGACATGTAGTGCGAGTCCGAGAACGATCCAAACCGTGCTGAACCAGACGACGCCGGTCGGGTTGCCGGGCGTGACCGATCCTGCCGCCAAGGGCGCAAGCTGCGCGAAGCCGCCGACCGCCATGGATGCGGCCGAGATCGAATTCAGCCAGTTCGCCGTGAGCTTGATGCGCTCGTTATGGACCAGCGACATCGAGCGAGCGGGTCGGCCGCGATCAAGCAGCTCGCGGCCGACCCGGTCAGATTACGAGCTCTTGTCGCAGGCCTCGGTCCGCTTCGGCCAGCCGGTGTTCTTCTCAACATAGTCTTTCGCGGCGGCTTCCTGGATCGGCTGCACCTTGGCGGCCATCGGCTCGATCGGCTGGGTCACCTTGGCCCACTTGGTGCCGTCCCATTCCTGGATGAAGGCCGCCTTGTGCCCGTTGTGGTCGGAGCAGGTGAGCTTCAGCGGATCGGCAAAGCCCTCGAAGCCGAGCTCCTTGAGCCGTGCCGCCGTGAGATCGAGGCTCTCCAGCCCGCGGCGGACGTCCTCGCCCGTCACCATCTTCTTGCCCGTGACCTTCTGGGCGGTGGCGATGCCTTCCGCGATCAGGATCGAGTTGTAGACCCCGCGATTGTAGAGCACCTCGCCGAGCTGCTCCTTCGGCGACTGGCTCTTGCCCTTGTCGACCACGTGTTTCTGGATGTCCTGAATGGCCGGGAAGTTCGCACCCACCGCGTGCCAGTTCAGCGTCTTGAACCCTTTTGCGCCCGGGCCGGCGCCGCGGGCGTCGTCCTCCGACGGCCACCAGACCGAGATGAACTTGTTCATCGGGTAGTTGATCTTGACCGCTTCCTTGATCGCGGTCGGGTTCATGGCGCCCCAGCCATACATGACCATGTAGTCCGGCCGGTCACGCCGCACGCCGAGCCATTGCGAGGATTGGTTCTGCATCTCGGTGCCGGCCACCGGATACATCTTCAGCTCAAAGCCGTAATCCTTGGCGAGCTGCTCAAAAAGCGGGATCGGCTCCTTGCCGAACCCGGCATCGAGATAGATGTAGCCGATCTTCTTGCCCTTCAGCTTCTCGACCCCGCCCTCCTGGTCACCGATGTATTTGATGATCATGGCGAGCCCGTCCCAATAGGTGTTGGGCGGGTTGAAGATCCAGGGGAAGCGGTTGCCGTCCGCCGAGGCCGAGAGCCCGTACGCCATGGACAGGACCGGGATCTTGTCGACAGCGGCCTTCGGGATCAGCGGCAGCGTGATGCCCGTCGACCACGGGTTGACCATCACGGGCTTCTTGTCCTTCACGGCCTCGTAGCATTCGACACCCTTCTTGGTGTCGTAGCCGGTCTCGCATTCCTCCACGAGGAGCTTCACGCCGCCGATGCCGCCATCGCGCTCGTTCAGCATGGTCAGGTAATCCCGCATGCCGTTGGCGATGAAGATGCCGGAGCCGGAGAACGGGCCGGTGCGATAGGTGAAGAGCGGAACGTAGATCCCGTCCTGCGCCGCGGCGGGCAGGGGGGCGGCCGCCAGAGTGGCGGCGGCGAGGCCGAGTGCGAGCGCACGCTTGAGCATCGTTTCCTCCAATGAACGCCCTTTGCGGGCTGTTGTCGGTCGTCTGCCGCATTGTGTTGTGGACCTCGTGCGGCCGATGCCCCGACTTTAGTCGGGCCCGCCGGACCGGCAAGCCTGCTCGGCAAAGGGGGCAGCCCGGAAACCGGGCTGCCCGAGCCGTCCGTTACGCCCGGTCGGCAGCGCCGGCCGGGGCTTCCGACCGGGTCCGCCAGAGCGAGTAGCCCACGCCGGCCGCGAGGATCGTGAAGGTGATCCCGAGCGACCACTCGGCCGGGAACTTGGTCCAGCCCAGGAGGTCCGCGACGAAGATCTTCGACCCGATGAACACCAGCAGGATCGCCAGCGCCTGCTTCAGATACGCGAAGCGGTGCAGCACGGCGGCGAGCGCGAAATACAACGCGCGCAGGCCCAGCACGGCGAAGATGTTCGACGTGTAGACGATGTAGGGATCGGTCGTGATGGCGAAGATCGCCGGCACGGAATCCACCGCGAAGATGACGTCGGCCACCTCGATCAGGACGAGCGCCAGGAACAGCGGCGTCGCGAAGGTCGCGAGACTTCCGTTCGGCCCGCCGGGAAGGCGGACGAAGAAGCGGTCGCCGTGCAGCGTGTCCGTGACCCTGAAGCGCTTCCGCGCGAAGCGCAGGACGGGGTTGCGCGACAGGTCCGGCTCTTCCCCGTTCGCCGTCAGCAGCCGCACGCCCGTGAGGATCAGGAAGGCCGCAAAGACGTACAGGATCCAGGAGAAGTTCTCGACCAGGACGGCACCGCCGCCGATCATCACGGCGCGCAGCACGATCACGCCGAGCACGCCCCAGAAGAGCACCCGGTGCTGCAGCTCTCGTGGAATGGCGAAGAAGCCGAAGATGGTGGCGATGACGAACACGTTGTCCATCGCCAGGCTCTTCTCGATCACGAAGCCCGTGATGTACTCGATGCCGGCCTGCTTTCCGAGCTGGGCCCAGACAAAGACGCCGAAGGCCAGGCCGAGGGCGATATAGATGCCGGACAGCGTGAGACTCTCGCGCACCCCGATCTCACGCTGATCGCGGTGCAGGATGCCGAGGTCGAAGGCGAGAAGCCCCGTGACCAGGATAAGAAAGGCTCCCCACATCCATAGGGGCTGCCCCAGAAACATAACGCTCGTGATTAAATCCATCGCTCCCTCTCAGGTTCAGGGGCGGCTCGAGCGCAGGCGTTGAGACGTCGTCAGACCCCGGCATCGAGCTAGCCCGATGCGGTCCGACATCACGACCAGCGCAGGTCGTCAGAGGGGCCCGGCCCGCGTGGACGACTTGGGGGCGGCAATGCGCGCCCGCAAGTCTGCCCGGCTGCGACGTTTTTTTTTGACGTTAGTAGGGGAAGGGCCAGACCCGGAGCTTCTGCTTGGCCGTCTGCCAGAGCCGCGCGAGCCCATGCGGCTCGGCGATGAGGAATGCGATGATCAGCGAGCCGACGATCAAGAACTGCATGTGCTCGACCGTCGAGGGCTGCACGTCGATGCCGATTGCCGGCAGGAATGCGCGCAACCCGATCGGCAGGAGATAGATCAGGCCGGCGCCGAGAAACGAGCCGAGCAGCGATCCGAGCCCGCCGATGATCACCATGAACAGGACCAGGAAGGACTGGTCGATGCCGAAGACGTCGGCCTCGGCCGAGCCGTACCAGAGGAAGACAAGCAGCGCGCCGGCGACGCCGCAGAAATAGGACGAGACCGCGAAGGCGAGGAGCTTGGTCGGCAGCAGCCTGATGCCGATGAGCTCGGCCGCGATGTCCATGTCGCGCACGGCCATCCACATGCGGCCGATCCGTCCATGGACGAGGTTCGAGGCGATCCAGGTCAGGAACACGACGATCCCGAGCACGACGAGATAGCGCGTCGCCGGCTCCGCATTGGGCCCGGTGACCGGCACACCGAACAGCGTCCGGGTCGGCACCTCGATGGCGCCGGAGACGTTGTAGTTCACCAGCCACGGCAGGCGGATGAAGCACCAGGACAGGAAGAACTGCGCCGCGAGCGTCGCGACCGCCAGATAGAAGCCCTTGATGCGCAGCGAGGGCAGCCCGAACAGGGCACCGACCGCGCTGGAGAAGAAGCCGGAGGCGAGAATCCAGACGATGATGTTCACGCCCGGAAAGGCGCTGGTCAGCTTGTAGCAGGCATAGGCCCCGACCCCCATGAACCCCGCAGTGCCGAGCGACAGCAGCCCCGTATAGCCGACCAGGATGTTCAGCCCGATCGCCGCCAGCGCGAAGATCAGGAACGGGATCATCACGACGTTGAGGAGAAATCCCGAGCCGAAGAGCGGGATGACGAGCGCCGCGATCAGGAGGATGGCCGCAATGCCGATCCGGTCCTCGCGAAGCGGAAAGACGGCCATGTCGGCCGCGTAACTCGTCTTGAACTGGCCGGCCTCGCGATAAAACACGGCGCCTCCTGGCTGCCGCCTCTCGCGGGCGGCTCGCTTCCCCGGTAGCCCGGCCTCGCGGCAGCGCCAAGCCCGCCGAAGGGCCAATGGCGCCCGTTGCTTGCTGCGCCGGCTCGGCCGGGCCTAGATGGCTGCAAAATATCCGGGAGAGAGCGCCTCATGATCCATGTCCTTGCCATCATCACGGCCAGATCCGGCATGCGCGACGCCGTGCTGAAGGAGATGCATGCGAACGTGCCGGCCGTGCTCGCCGAGGACGGCTGCGTCGAATACGGGCCCGTGATCGACGCGGAAGACGTTGGCCCCTTCCAGACGAAGATCGGGCCCGACAGCTTCGTGGTGGTCGAGAAATGGGCGAGCATCGAGGCGCTGCGCGCCCATGCGGCGGCGCCCCACATGCAGGCCTACGGCGCCCGCACAAAGGACATGCTGGCGAGCCGCGTGATCCATGTGCTCACCCCGCATGCGGGGTGATTTGATCGGCTGCATCTTATTCCGCCGCGTGGCGATTTGCGGCAGGCCGGCCGCTCCGATAAGCCGGTTCCAGCCTCCGCAAGCCGGACGCTGGAGACACGATGCTTCTTTCTGACGATCCCGCCCGCGCCTTTGTCCCGTACCCGGCCGTCGAGGTGCCGAACGCGGCCGAGGGCCCACTTGCCGGCCTGACCTTCGCGGCCAAGGACCTGTTCGACGTCGCCGGCTACCCGACCGGGGGCGGCTCGCCGCACATGCTCGCCCTGTCGGGCATCAAGCGCACGACGGCCCCGACCGTGCAGCGCCTGCTCGATGCCGGCGCGCGCCTCCTCGGCAAGACGCATACGGACGAGCTTGCCTTCTCGATGAACGGCAAGAACGCCCATTTCGGCACGCCCGTGAACGGCGGCGCACCCGATCGCATTCCGGGCGGCTCGTCCTCCGGCTCCGCCGCCGCCGTCTCGAACCGCCTGTGCGACTTCGCGATCGGGACGGATACGGGCGGGTCCGTGCGGGCTCCCGCGAGCCATTGCGGCCTGTTTGGCATTCGCCCCACGCACGGGCGGGTGAGCCTCGAAGGCGCGCTGGCGCTGGCGCCCTCGCTCGACACCTGCGGACATTTCACGCGGGACGGCGAGACCTTTGTTCGGGTCGGCGAGGTTCTGCTCGGGGCCGACACGCTGCCGCTCCCGGCCTCGCCCCGCCTGCTGCTGGCGGCCGATTGCTTCGCCATGCTCGACACGGAGGTGCGCGGCGCGCTCGCGGTCGTCGTGCAGGCGATCGAGCGCAGCCTCGGCCAGGCGGAGCTCGTCGAGACCTCGGCTGATGGTTTCGAGCCGCTGTATTGGGCGTTCCGGCGCATCCAGGGGCGCGAGGCCTGGCTGACGGACGGGCCGATGATCGAAAAACACGCCCCGGCGCTCGGCCCTGGCGTCGCCGAACGCTTTCAGTTCAGCCGCGATGTCACGGACGACGAGTTCGCGGCCGGCCTGCGCTGCCGCGAGGAGTTCCGGGCCCGGCTCGACGGCATCCTGGGCCAGGACGGGGTTCTGATCCTGCCGAGCATGCCCGATGTCGCCCCGCTGCTGTCCGAGGGCGAGTCCTCGCTCGAGGTATATCGCAACCAGGCCGTCAACCTC
>JAQGJZ010000194.1 GCA_028290385.1 Enterovirga sp. | reverse complement strand
GATTTCCGGCGCGAGTGCCGGGCCTTCGCCGAGAAGTGGATCGAGGTGCAGCGCAGCGAGTTCAAGCGCCTCGGCGTCGAGGGCGACTGGGCGCATCCCTACACCACCATGGCGTATCCGGCCGAGGCGCAGATCGCGCGCGAGATCATGACTTTCGCGACGACAGGCCAGCTCTATCGTGGCTCGAAGCCGGTCATGTGGTCCTCGGTCGAGAAGACCGCCCTCGCCGAAGCGGAGGTCGAGTACCACGAGAAGACTTCCCAGATGATCTGGGTGGCCTTCCCGATCACCCAGACCCTGGACGCAGATCTCGAAGGCGCATCGGTCCTGATCTGGACCACGACACCTTGGACGATCCCGGCCAACCGCGCGATCGTGTTCGGATCGGATATCTCCTACGGCCTCTACGAGGTGACCGACGCCGCACCTGACAACTGGGCGCGGCCCGGGTCGCGCTATGTGGTGGCGGACAAGCTTGCAGCCGAGGTGTTCGGCGCCGCCCGGGTGGGCGGGTATGAGCGCGTGAAGGACGTGCTCCCCGTGATGGTGGTGCGCTGCGCCCACCCGTTCCGTGGCCTTGTCGGGGCTGGCGGGTACTGGGATTTCGACGTCCCGGTGCTGCCGGCCGACTATGTCACCGAGGATGCCGGCACCGGCTTCGTCCATACCGCCCCCGGGCACGGCGTCGACGATTACGGCACCTTCCTGAAGCACCGTGAGACCTTTGCGGCGTGCGGCACGCACGAGGTGCCGCATACGGTGAACGAAGACTCGGCCTACTTCCCGGACGTCCCGTTCTTTGCGGGCGAGCGGGTCTACGACCGCAAGGGCAAGGATGGCGGGGCGAACGACGCCGTGATCCGCAAGCTCACCGAGGTTGGCGCACTCGTGGCCCGCGGTCGCCTGAAGCACCAATACCCGCATTCCTGGCGCTCGAAGG
The DNA here is from genome assembly GCA_028290385.1 of Enterovirga sp. GTDB lineage: Bacteria > Pseudomonadota > Alphaproteobacteria > Rhizobiales > Beijerinckiaceae > Enterovirga. The sequence continues at coordinate 4,737 of JAQGJZ010000194.1, read as the reverse complement.
GGCCGCTTCTCTTCCGCAACACGCCGCAATGGTTCATCGCGATGGACCGCGACCTCGGCGACGACACGACGCTGCGCTCGCGCGCCCTCGACCAGATCAAGCACCATGTGCGCTGGGTTCCGGCGATCGGCGAGAACCGCATCACGGGCATGATCGAGAACCGGCCGGACTGGGTCGTCTCGCGCCAGCGCGCCTGGGGCGTGCCGATCGCGATCTTCGTGGCCAAGGACGCCGACGGTGAGAGCGCGATCCTGAAGGACGCGCGCGTGAACGAGGCGATCGCCGCAGCCTTCGCGGCCGAAGGCGCGGATGCCTGGTTCAAGGAGGGTGCGGCCGCGCGCTTCCTGGCGCCGTTCGGCTACGATCCGGACAGGTTCGAGAAGGTCGACGACATCCTGGACGTGTGGTTCGATTCCGGCTCGACCCACGCCTTCACGCTTGAGGATCCGGAGCAGTTTCCCGGCCTTGCCGGAACGCGGCGCAAGGTCAATGGCGGCCAGGACACCGTGATGTACCTCGAGGGCTCGGACCAGCATCGCGGCTGGTTCCACTCCTCGCTGCTCGAATCCTGCGGCACGCGCGGGCGTGCGCCGTTTGACGTCGTCCTGACCCACGGCTTCGTGCTCGACGAGCGCGGGGAGAAGATGTCGAAGTCGCGCGGCAACGTCACGGCCCCGCAGGAGGTGATCGCATCCTCGGGAGCCGACATCCTCCGCCTCTGGGTCGCGGCGTCGGATTATTCGGACGACCTCCGGATCGGGCCGGAGATCATCAAGACCTTTGCCGAGACCTACCGGAAGCTCCGCAACACGGTCCGCTGGATGCTGGGCTCGCTCGCGCATTACCGGGACGAAGACCGGGTCGTAGCCGCATCCGACATGCCGGAGCTCGAGCGGCTCATCCTTCACCGTCTCGCCGAGATGGATGGCGAGATCCGCAAGGCCTATGCGGATTTCGACTACAGCCGCGTCGTCGCGCTGCTTTCCGCCTTCATGACGGGCGACCTGTCGGCGTTCTACTTCGACGTCCGCAAGGACGCCCTTTACTGCGATCCGATCTCAAGCCGGACCCGCAAGGCGGCGCTGACGGTCATCGACGAGGTCTTCCGCCGGGTGGTGGTCTGGATCGCGCCGATCCTCGCCTTCACGGCCGAGGAAGCCTGGCTCGAGCGCTATCCGTCCGAACACGGCTCGGTGCACCTCGAGACCTTCCCGGCTGTGCCGGCGGAGTGGCTCTCGCCCGAGCTCGCGCGCAAGTGGGCGGAGATCCGCCGCGTTCGACGCGTCGTCACCGGCGCGCTCGAGATCGAGCGTGCGGCCAAGCGGATCGGCGCCAGCCTGGAAGCAGCGCCGAGGATCTTCGTCTCCGAGCCGTCCATCCTGGCCGCGCTGGAGGGGATCGACCTCGCCGAGGTCTGCATCACGTCCGCGATCGCGATCGAGTCGGGCGAAGGGCCGGAGCAGGCCTTCCGGCTCGACGAAGTGGGCGGGGTCGCGGTGGTTCCGGAACGAGCCGAAGGGCGCAAATGCGCCCGCTCGTGGAAGATCACGCCGGATGTCGGTTCCGACCCCGTTTACCCGGAGGTGACGCCGCGCGATGCCGCCGCGCTCCGGGAATGGGACGCGGCGCACGCCGCGTGACCGTGTCTCCCGCCCGCCTCGGCTATGCGGCCGCGATCCTGACCTTCGTGGCCGACCAGGCCTCGAAGCTCGCCCTCCTGTTCGGGTACGAGCTCCCGATGCGGGAGCCGGTCGCGGTGGGGCCCTTCATGAACCTCGTCGTGGTCTGGAACCGCGGCATCTCGTACGGCCTCTTCCAGCAAGGAACGGATCTCGGGCGCTGGCTGCTCGTCCTGCTCTCCGTCATCGCGACGGTCGGGATGCTGGTGTGGATCCGCCAGGCGGGGTCTCGCCTCCTTACCCTGGCGCTCGGCCTGTTGGCCGGCGGCGCAGCTGGCAATGCGGTGGACAGGGCCGCTTACGGCGCCGTCTTCGACTTCGTGCAACTGCACGCTGCAGGATATTCGTGGTACATCTTCAACATCGCGGATGTGGCCATCGTTGCCGGGGTGGTCGGCCTCCTTTATGATTCACTGGTCTCCAGCCGCCGCCACCCGCGGCCGAGCTGAGGCAGGGCTTATGGCCAAGCCGTCACAGGAAAGCCCGATTGAAGGGCGACGGCCTTGTTGGGGGACTTGGGACCAGCCATGACAAGAATGATCTCGGCCCGTTTCGGGCTGCTTTGCGCCGCTGCGGCGACGCTCGCCTGCGCCCCGGCCCGTGCCGAAGAAGGCGTCGCGATCAAGAACCTGCTCGGCTCGATGGGTATCATCAGCCCCGAGAAGGATCCGATCCACTACCGCGAGCGGGCGCCCCTGGTTCTGCCGCCGAAGATGGAACTCCGTGCTCCCGCGGCCTCCGGAAGCTACGCGTCGAACAACCCGCAATGGCCGAGCGACCCTGAGGTCACGGCGCGCCGGCGCCGTGCGGCCGAGCAGCGCGTGCCGGTGACGGAGAGCGAAACCCGCCGCATGGCGGACAGCAATCCTCGCCTGACGGTCGAAGAGATGCGCCGCGGCCGCAATCCGAACGGCGCCGGTCCCGGCGAGCTGAAATACGACAATCCGTGGATCAACCCGAGAGATCTGCAGAGCACGCGCGCGTCGAACGACGATGCGGCGGCCGAGGGTGCTCCGGTCCGGCGGACGCTCACCGATCCCCCGACCGTCCTGCGCCAGACGGCGCGTGGCGGCGCGGCCCCGCGTGATTTCGCGGGCAAGGTCGACCGGCAGGAGCACGACGCCAACCCGATCAACTGGTTCATCGACTCGTTCAAGTCGAAGGACGACGACTGATCACGCGCCAGCGCGCTCCCGAGATCCAATCACACATGCAGCACGTCATGCCGGCCGCGGGATTGCGGAGCGATTTCGCGGCGGCCCTGAGCGGTCGCGACGGAAGTGGCCCGCCGATTTCCCGCTCGCGCCTCGATAACGGCCTCGAGATCGTCGTCATCCCGGATCGGCGCGTCCCTGTCGTCACGCATATGGTCTGGTACCGCAACGGGTCGGCGGACGATCCGCTCGGCCAGTCCGGGATCGCGCATTTCCTTGAACACCTGATGTTCAAGGGCACCGAGCGCCATCCGGCCGGCGAGTTCAGCAAGGTGGTCTCCGCCCTCGGGGGGCAGGAGAACGCCTTCACGTCCTTCGACTACACGGCCTATTTCCAGCGGGTCGCTCCGCATCATCTGGAGCGGATGATGGAGTTCGAGGCCGACCGCATGAGCGGCCTCAACTTCGATGAGGCAGTGGTAGCCCCCGAACGCGACGTCGTGCTCGAAGAGCGCCGGATGCGGGTGGAAACCGACCCCTCGGCGCAGCTCTCCGAGGCGATGGCGGCATCCCTCTTCGTCCACCATCCCTACGGGATTCCGATCATCGGGTGGATGCACGAGATCGAGGGGCTGAGCCGCAAGCACGCCCTCGATTACTACCGGCGCTTCTATTCCCCGGACAACGCCATCCTGGTGGTCGCGGGCGATGTCGATCCAGCCGACGTGATCCGTCTGGCCGAGACTACCTACGGCCGCAATACGCCGCACGGTGACCGCAGCGAGCGCCTTCGTCCGCGGGAGCCCGAGCCCCGCGCCGCACGGCGCGTCAGCGTCGCGGACCCGAAGGTCGAGCAGCCCACCTTGCAGCGGCTCTACCTGGTTCCCTCCTCGCGGACGGCCGGCAACCGCGAGGCCCATGCGCTGGAGGTGCTGGCAGAGCTCCTTGGCGGCGGCCCGACGTCCCACCTGTACCGCACGCTCGTCCTCGAAAGCGGGCGCGCCGTGAATGCCGGCGCCTGGTACATGGGCTCGGCGATCGACGAAACCCGCTTCTCCGCCTACGCGGTGCCCGCCGCCGGCGTCAGCCCCGCCGAGCTCGAGCCGGAGTTCGACCGCGCCATCGCGAGCTGCATGTCGCGCGTAAGCGAGGACGCGATCGAGCGGTCGAAGACCCGCCTCATCGCCGAAACGATCTACTCGCTGGACAGCCAGGGCTCGCTGGCCAGGATCTATGGCTCGGCCCTCGCCGTCGGCGAGACGCTCGAGGACGTCCGGCGCTGGCCGGAGGACATCCGGGCGATCACCCGCGACGACCTCGCCGAGGTCGCGCAGAAGTTCCTCACCTCGCGGCGCTCGGTTACCGGGTATCTGCTGAAAGACACGTCATGCTGATCGGTCAGCTCGCCGGAACTGCGGTCTGATGTCGGCAGCACTCGCAAGCGCCGGCTCCTCGCCGGCCGATGTCGGCTCGCTCATTTCACCAGGCGGGATCGAAGCCTGGCGTGTGGAATCGGCCTTCGTTCCGCTGGTCGCGGTCGCGTTCACGTTCGAAGGGGGCGCCGCCCAGGATCCTCCGGGCAAGGCCGGAGCGGCGCAGATGCTGGCGCGCCTGCTGGACGAGGGTGCAGGCCCCTACCCGTCCGACGTCTTCCAGGAACGGCTCGCGAACCACGCGATCGAGCTCGGCTTCACGGCCGGCCCGGATGCCGTCGGTGGCTCGCTCAAGACGCTGACGGGCAGCGCCGACGAGGCGTTCGAGCTGCTCCGGCTGGCGCTCGTGGAGCCGCGCTTCGACGAGGATGCCGTCGAGCGCGTTCGGGCACAGACGCTCGCCGGGCTGCGCTATCAGGCGAACGATCCCGGGACGGTTGCGACCAAGCGCTTCTTCGCCGAGGCCTTTCC
>JAQGJZ010000166.1 GCA_028290385.1 Enterovirga sp. | reverse complement strand
CGATATGCACCACGGCCGAAGTGACCTTCGGGGGCGGCACGAAGGCCTGCGGCGAGACGTCGAACAGGATGCGCGAGCGCGTGCGCCAGCCGCAGAGCACGCCGAGCCGGCCGTAATCGTTCGGTCGGCCCTCGTCGGCCACGATGCGTTCCGCAACCTCGCGCTGGAACATCAGCGTGGCACTCAGCCATGGCGGCGGCCAGGCCGGCCCGGTGATCCAGTTCACCAGCAGGGCGGTGCCGACGTTGTAGGGCAGGTTCGCGACGATGCGGGCCGGCCTCGTGCCGGAAAACACCGTCGTTGGGTCGATCTCGAGCGCGTCGGCCTCGATCACCTCGAGCCGCCCGGGATAGCGTTCGGCGATCTCGGCGAGCGCCGGCAGGCAGCGTCGGTCGCGCTCCACGGCAACCACCCGTTCCGCCCCTTCGGCGAGCAGGGCCCGCGTGAGTCCGCCCGGGCCGGGCCCGATTTCCAGCACCTCGTGCCCGGCGAGCTTGCCGGCGGAGCGCGCGATGCGGCCGGTCAGGTTCAGGTCGAACAGGAAGTTCTGCCCGAGTGCACGCTTCGGCATCAGGTCGTGCTTGCGCACCACCTCGCGCAGCGGCGGCAGGTCGTCTGGCTCGCTCATGGGGTCCCGGTCGCGTCCGCCGTCAGGCGCCCGGCGAGGCGGAGCGCCGCGACGAGGCTGTCTGGCCGGGCGATGCCGCGCGCTGCGATGTCGAAGGCGGTGCCGTGGTCCGGCGAGGTCCTGATGAAGGGCAGCCCGAGCGTGACGTTCACGCCGTCGTCAAAGGCGATGGTCTTGATCGGGATCAGCGCCTGGTCGTGATACATCGCCAGCGCGGCGTCATAGCCGCGCCGCGCCCGTGCATGGAACATGGTGTCCGCCGGCCAGGGGCCGGAGGCGTCGATCCCCTCCGCCTGCAGGCGCCCGATCGCCGGCGCGATCACCTCGGCGTCCTCCCGCCCCATCGTGCCGGCCTCGCCCGCATGCGGATTGAGCCCGCAGAGCGCCAAACGCGGCCGCTCCAGGCCGAACCGGACCCGCAGGTCGTGGGCGACGATCCGGGCCGTTTCCACGATCAGATCCTCGGTCAGCGCCGAGGGTACGTCCTTCAGCGGGATGTGGATCGTCACCGGCACGACCGCGAGGTCCTCGCTCCACAGCATCATGACGGGGCGGGGCACCGGTCCACCGGGCGGGGCCGCGAGCGCGGCCAGGAATTCGGTGTGCCCCGGATGGCGAAAACCGGCCGCGTAAAGGACGTGCTTGGCGATCGGGCACGTGACCACGGCCGCCGCCTGCCCGGCCTGCGCCAGGGCCACGGCGCGCTCGATCGACTCGATCGTGCCGGCCGCGGTTGCGGCATCGGGTTCGCCGGGACGTGCGGCCACCTCGGCCGAAAGCGGGACAACGGGCAGCGCCGTGTCGAAGATGGCGGCGGCCGCTCCGGGCTCGGTCGCCTGGATCGGCACGTCCAGCCCAAGCCGGGCCGCGGTCCGGGCCAGGAAGGCCGGGTCGGACAGGACGAAGAACGGCGCGAGCCCGTGCTCCTGCCGGGCCACCCAGGCTTTTAGGGCGATCTCGGGGCCGATCCCGGCGGGATCGCCCTGCGTCAGCGCCAGCGCGCGTGTCATGCTCGACAGGTCCGGCCCGTGCCCGCCGCGATCAGCGGCTGGACACGCCGTCCGAAGTCGCGCTCGACCCGAGCGACTGCGAGAAGCTCGCCTGGCCGAGGGAGCGCAGTTCCAGCCGCACGAGCAGCGTCCGGTCGGTCTCGCGCTCGCCGGTCGCGGCCGTCCGCGGGGTCATGGCGTAGTTGATGCTGAAGGTCGTGCACTCGTCGCGGTAGCCGAGCGACAGGGCCGCCTGGGCCACCGTGTAGAGGTCCGCCCGGTTGTAGAGCGTCGTGTTGGCCAGGGCCTGGCCGCCGCGCGCGAAATTCGCCGCGTAGGTGCGCAGGTATTCCTCGCGCGAGTCGAGGTAGCGGTCGAGGTCGAACAGCACGGAGCCCCCGATCGACCAGTTCGGCGTGATGTTCCAGGCCGCCCCCGGCTGCAGACCCTCGCGCCGATGCGTGAAACCGATCGCCGGCTGGGCCCGGTAATAGACGTAGGTGAGCGACCCGGTGATCGGGAGGATCGGGTTGAAGTTCGCGACGCCCTGCGCCTCGAAGCTGTTCACCGAGAAGTCCGAATTGTCGAACCGGCCGCGGGTGATCAGCGAGAAGTTCTGGCTCGGATTGATCTGGAACCGGCCGACGAAGTCCGAGGCGCGCGTGTCGAGCCCGGACTGGATGCCCGTGTTCAGGATGTCGGGCACCGCGTACGAGTTCTGCCCGGCGAGCTGGTATGACTGGCCGAACAGCGCGTTCGCGGTCCAGCCCGATGGGGCCAGGAAGTTGTACTGCAGGCCGAGATTGGCGCGCACGCCGCCTTCCGCCCGGTCAAAGCCCGAGAACTTGTCCCAATCGAACAGGTTCGTGTCGTCGTAGACGAGGCTGTGCGCGTCCTCGTTCGGCAGCGTTCCGATCCGCGCCTCGTTGGGGCGCGCGATCAGCTGGCCGATCGGCGTCAGCGTGTGCGTGCCGAGCGCGCCGGCATCGGCGACGAACGGATAGCGGTATTCGAGGCCGACGGCCGGCGTGGCCCGCCCGACGAATTCCTGCTGCGGGTTGATGAAGTTGGCGACCTGGGCGTTCTGGTACCCGTTCACGTCCGGGCTGTTGAAGAACCCGTCGGCCCGCAGATAGGTGAACGGCGTCCAGACCTGCCCGACATCGTCCACGAAGGCCCGCCGCCAGGACACCTCGGTCGACACACGGGCGAAGTCGCCCGCGAGGCCGCGCACGAGGCACACGCCGCGTTGGAACACGGCGCAGCTCTGGTAGGCCGCCGTCGTCAGCCCCGAGCCGTACGGGAACGAGAGGTTCGTGAAGTCCGTCGGGTCGAATTGCGCCGCCCGCCGGTAGAGGTTCGTGAAGTTGAACTGCAGGCGTGCCTCGCCGCCAATGGGCCCGGGCCCGTTCACGCGCTTGTCGTAATCCAGCACCGGGGCGACGAACGGGCTCTGCTTCTGCCAATCGGCGTGCGACAGGCCCTGGAAGTAGAAGCCGCGCAGGTCAAAGAACGAGCGGTCGCCCTGGCCGCGCAGGAACGCTTGCGAGGTCGATTCGAGCAGCAGGTAGTTCGAGGCGAGCGTGTCGCTGCGCAACTTGTAGTTCTGCAGGAACCACTTGTCGGACAGGAGCGCCAGGTTCCAGCCGAAATGCCATTGCGGGTTGATGGCGAAGCGGCCGTTCGACTCCACCATGCCGCGGCCTTCCCGATTGCCGGGTCCGAGCGGGGAGGGGAGGAACGCGGACTGGCCCTGCTGGAAGATGCCGGCGGCGCGGATGTTGTACGAGCCGGTGAGCAGGCGCTGGCGCCACTCGGCCTGCATCAGCACGCCCTGGCGCGTGTAGAAGGTCGGCGCGATCGTCAGGTCGCGGTCGGGCGCGATGGCCCAGAAGAAGGGCGTGGACGCGCCGAAGCCGAGCGCCGTCGTGTGGATGAAATGCGGCGCCAGAAAGCCGGTCATCCGCTTCACGGTCGGGTCGGCCGTCCAGAAATAGGGGACGGACGCGATCGGCACGCCGAGGAATTCGAGGCTCGCGTCCTCGTAATAGATCGTGCGCTCTTCGTTGTTGTGGACGATGCGGGCCGCCTTCACCTGCCACAGCGGCGGCCGCTCGGGATGTTCCCGGCAGGGCTCGCAGGCCGTGTAGGTTCCGCGCAGAAACGTGGTCGTCTCGCCCTCGATGCGCTCGGCGCGGGCTGCGGACATGCGGGTGCGGAGCGTCTCGCCCCGGTCCTGCATCGTCTGCTCGACGCGTAAACTGTCTATAAACCCTGTTTTGAAATCTTCCGTGAGCTCGAATCGCGAGCCGGTCGTCACCGCCCCGCTCGGATCCGTGAGCCGGACGTTGCCTTCCGCGTGAACGCGGCCGTTGCTCCGGTCGTAGACGACCCGGTCCGCCTGCAGCGTGCGGCCCTGGTAGTTGAGCTCGACGTCGCCGGACGCGGCAACCGTGTTGCGGTCGGTGTTGTAGACGATCTCGCGTGCGTCGACGAGCAGACGCGAATCGGAGCGGCTGGCGGCGCGCTGCCGCGCGGCCAGCATGTCGTTCATCGTCCCCTGCGCCGGGGCAGGGGTGGGCAGGGCAGCGAAGAGGCTCGCCACCGCGATCGCACCCGCCGCGACCGTGCCCTTGAGACGCCTCATCCTTGCTCCTCGCCGAGCCGCGGACCCGGGCTCAGCCATCTTCCTGGTACAACAAAGCCAAGCTGCCGAGCAAACTGCCGACCACCGCGGGAAACCATGCGGCCACGACCGGACGCACGAGTCCCGCATTGCCCAGATCGCGCATCAGCTCGGTCGCGACATACAAAGCGAACCCGGCCGCGACGCCGCTGAGCATCATCTTCGCCACCCCGCCGAAGCGGAAAAAGCGCAGCGACACGGAGGCGGCCACGAACACCATCGCAACGAACAGAAGCGGACGCGCGATTAAGATGTCGTATTGCAGGCGGTAGCGCGTCGCGTCGAGCCCCGCGCTTTCCCGGCGCGAGATCGTGTCCGATAGTTGCCAGAACGGCACGGCCTCGGCAGGCGTGATGCGCTGGCCGATCTGGCGCGGATCGAGGTTCGAGGCGAGGAGATATGTCGCATAGAGCTGCGGCTCTTCGACCGTGGTGAACACGCGCGCGTCGCGAAATTCCCAGTACCCGTCGCGGAGCGTGGCCTCCGGGGCCTCGACTCGCTCCAGAAAGCGGCCGTCGCGGTCGAACACGAAGGCGGAGATGCCGGCGATCATGCGCGTCGCGCCCACCCCGCCATCGGCCTTGATCACCGCATGGCCGTCGAGGCTGCGCTGCTGGATCCACAGGTCCTGGCCGCTGCTCTTCATGCGGCGGCCAAAGAGGTCGGCCTCCAGGCGGGTCGCCTCCTCCTTGAGGATCGCGGAGATCGGATTGTAGGCGAACACGGTCAGCAGCCCGAGCGCGACCGCGACCAGGATGCCCGGCTGCAGGAACTGCCAGGCCGAGATGCCGGCCGCCCGCGCGACCACCAGCTCCAGCCTGCGGCTGAGGCCGAGCAGCGTCGCCATCGCGCCGAACAGGACGGCGAACGGGAACACCTGCTCGGCGATCGCCGGCGTGCGGTACAGCGACAGGCGCGCCATCAGCGCGGGCGTCGCCCCTTCCGTGTCGCCGGCGCGGCGCATCAGCTCGACGAGGTCGAGCGTGAAGATCAGGCCGAAGACGGTCGCGAAGACGACCAGCATCGTCCGCAGAAAGCGCGCGGACAGGTAGCGGCCGAGGGTCGGGCCGAGCAGCATGTCAGGCGCGTCCGAGCCGGCGCCGTGCCGGGGC
>JAQGJZ010000141.1 GCA_028290385.1 Enterovirga sp. | reverse complement strand
CACCCGGCCGCGTTCGATGATGACGGCCCGATCGGAGATGAGCCGGGCAAAGTGCAGGTTCTGCTCGGAGATGAGCAGGCTCAGCCCCTCGCGCTTCATGGCCAGGATGGCGGTTGCCATGTCTTCCACGATCTTCGGCGCCAGCCCTTCGGACGGCTCGTCAAGGAGCACCAGGCCCGGATTGCCCATGAGCGTGCGGGCAATGGTCAGCATCTGCTGCTCGCCGCCGCTCATCCGCCCGCCCGGTCGGCTGCGCATGGCAGCGAGGTTTGGGAACAACGCATAGAGCTTGTCCGGGCTCCAGGTCGGCGCGCCCTGGCGGGCGGGCTGGCGGCCGACTTCCAGGTTTTCCTCCACGGTGAGCTCGGTGAAGATGCGCCTGTCCTCCGGCACGTAGCCGAGCCCGGCCCGGATGATCTCGTGCGTGGGCCGGCCCGTGAGATCGCGCCCCTCGTAGACGATGCGGCCGGACCGGCGCTCGATGAGGCCGACCAGCGACTTGAACGTGGTCGACTTCCCGGCGCCATTGCGGCCGAGCAGGGCCACCACTTCGCCATCCCCGACCTCGAGCCCGAGATCGAACAGGATGTGGGCCGGCCCGTACCAGGCGTTGAGGCCGGAAACCTGGAGCTTCATGCCGCCGCTCCCGCCGGCGCCGGCCGATAGAGATGACCCTCGCCGAGATAGACGGCGCGGACCTTGGGGTCCTGCCGGACGCTCTGCGGCGTTCCGGTCGCGATGATCTGCCCGCGGTCGAGAACCATGATCCGGTCCGCATGCTCGAACACCACATCCATGTCGTGCTCGGTGAAGAGAATGCCGATGCGGCGGGAGCGGGCGATCTCGGCCGCGAGCCGCATCAGCTCGACCCGGTCCGTCGGCGCCATGCCGGCCGTCGGCTCGTCCATGAGGAGAAGCGAGGGCTCGTTGCTCAGCGCGACCGCGAGTTCCAGCCGTTTGAGGTCGCCATAGGCGAGTTCGCCCGAAGGACGCTCCGCCGCCTCGCGCATGCCGACGAGCTCGAGCAACTGGTCCGCCTCCTTCGTGTGCGCGCGGCCGGCGAAGCCGACCATGCGGGCGAGGGCGCCGTGCCGGGCGAGCAGCCCGACCTGCACGTTCTCCCGCACGCTCATGGACGCGAAGGTCGCCGTGATCTGGAAGGTGCGACCGACTCCGAGCTTCCAGACGCGGCGCGGATCGAGGCGCGTCGTGTCGCGGCCGTCGATCCGGATCGTGCCGGATTCCGCCTTCACCTGGCCGTTCAGCATGTTGAAGCAGGTAGATTTGCCCGCCCCGTTCGGGCCGATCAGCACCAGGAGCTCGCCGCGATCGAGCGAGAAGGAGACGTCCTGGACGGCCTTCACGCCGCCATAGGATTTCGAGAGATGCTCGACCGACAGCAGGGGGGCGCTCATTCGGCTGGCCTCAGGGCGGTATGGCCCATCGGCGCGGCGGCTCGGCCGCGAAGGCGCGGCACGAGGCCCTGCAGCGAGCCGACGATGCCGCGCGGGAACGCCACGACGAGGGTCACGATGAACAGCCCGAGCACCAGCTTGGAGTAATCCGTCTGGCTCATCAGGACGATGCTGAGCGCCCGGTACACGATCGCGCCGACGACGGCGCCCGAAACGGTCTCGACCCCGCCGAGCAGGACCATGACAAGGCCGTCAACCGAGAGCGGGATGCCGAGGTTGTCGGGAAACACGCTGCCCTTCAGGTAGGCGAACATGGCGCCCGCCAAGGCCGCGAAGGCGCCCGCTACCACGAAGGCGGTCCATTGCACGCCCCGGCGGCCGATGCCGATCGACTCCGCCCGCAGGGCGGAGTCCCGCACCGCCCGCAGCGCATAGCCGAAGGGCGAGAACGTGATCGCCCGGATGGCCGCGACGCCGAACACCGCGAGCCCGAGCGCGATCCAGTAGAACACGGCCGGGTTCGCGGCCCAGGAGGGCGGCCAGATGCCGAGGAGCCCGTTGTCGCCGCCCGTCACGCTCGTCCATTGAAAGGCGATCGACCAGGCGATCTGCGCGAAGGCGAGGGTCAGCATGGCAAAATAAACGCCCGACAGCCGGACGCAGAACCAGCCGAAGATCGCAGCCCCGGCGGCCCCGAGCGCGACGCCTGCGGCGAGGGCGGCCGGGAAGGGAAGGGCCAGCGATTTGGCGGCGAGCGCGGCCCCATAGGCACCGAGGCCGAAATAGGCCGCGTGGCCGAAGGAGGCGATGCCCCCGGCGCTCATGATCAGCTGCAGGCTCGCGGCGAAGAGCGCGACAATGAAGATCTCGGTCCCGACGGACAGGACGTAGCTGCCGGCCACCAGCGGCAGCAGCGCCGCCGCGAGAACCGCGATGGCGACAGCGATCTGCTCGTTCCGCGAAAACGGCCGCCACGGCCGGATCAAGGCGTTCGGGGTGGCGCGCGGCGGGCCTTCGGGTTTGCCGAACAGCCCATGCGGCCGCACCACGAGGACGATCGCCATGACCAGGAAAACGACCACCAGCGAGATCGTCGGCATGATCAGGATGCCGAAGGCGTTCAGCTCCGAGACCAGCAGGGCCGCGAGATAGGCCCCGCCGACGCTGCCGAGCCCGCCGATAACGACGACGACGAACACCTCCACGATGATGCGCAGGTCCATCGTGTGGCTGACCGCGTCGCGCGGCAGCTGCAGCGCGCCGCCCAGTGCCGCCAGGAACACGCCGAGCGCGAACACGCCCGTGAACAGCCAGCGCTGATTGACGCCGAGCGCCGCGACCATGTCGCGGTCCTGCGTCGCGGCGCGTACGAGCACGCCGAAGCGCGTGCGGTGGAACAGCAGCCAGATGGACGCGAGCACGAGTGGGCCGAGCGCGATAAGCAGGAGGTCGTAGCTCGGGACCGACTGGCCCAAAATCTCGACCGAGTGACGGAAGCCCGGCGCGCGGCGGCCGACGAGGTCCTCAGGGCCCCAGATGATCACCGAAAGGTCCTGCACCACCAGAGTCACGCCAAAGGTCGCGAGGAGCTGGAAAAGCTCGGGCGCCCGATAGATGCGGCGGAGCAGCACGATTTCGACGAGAGCGCCGATGACCGCGACGGCCAGCGCGGCCGCGATCAGGCCGCCCCAGAACCCGAGCGCGCCCGACCAGCGCTCGGTCAGCGAATACGCGATGTAGGCGCCGAGCATGTAGAACGCGCCGTGGGCGAAGTTCACGATGCGCGTGACGCCGAAGATGATGGACAGGCCGGACGCCACCAGGAAGAGCGACGAGGCGCCCGCGAGGCCGGTCAGGAACTGGACGGCTAGAAAGTCCACGTGATCAACCGCTTGTCATTCCGGGGCCCGCCCGCCGACCCTGCCGGCCGGCGAGAACCCGGAGCCCGTGATTGGGCTCCGGGGCTCGATCGTGGATTCCGGATCGCGGCTGGGCCGCGTCCGGAGTGACGAAAGCTCAGCTCTGCGGTCGCATCTTCTTCACCTCCTCGTCGGAGGGGAGGTATTTGGCCCCGTCGCGGTAGACGGGATCGACCATCACGCCGCGGCCGTCACGCACGCCCGTCTTGCCGACGAACGCCCCGAGCGTCGCCTGGTGGTCGACGGCCCGGAAGCTCGACTTGCCGAACGGGGTGTCGAAATCGAGCCCGCGCGCCGCCGCGATCATCTTCTCCGTGTCCGTCGAGCCAGCCTTCGCCATGATGGCGGCGGCGGACTTGATCAGCGCGTAGCCGACCACCGAACCGAGGCGCGGGTAGTCGTTGAACTTCGCCTGATAGGCCTTGAGGAACGCGTCGTGCTCGGGCGTCTTCACGCTGTCCCAGGGATAGCCGGTGACGATCCAGCCCTCCGGCGTCTCCTCCTTCAGCGGATCGATGTATTCCGGCTCGCCGGTGAGGAAGGACACGACGGAGCGGTCCTTGAACAGCCCGCGGGAATTGCCCTCGCGCACCAGCTTCACGAGGTCCGGCCCGAAGGTGACGTTGAGGATCGCCTCCGGCTTCATGGCCGCGACCGCCTGCACGACCGGGCCGGCGTCGATCTTGCCCTGCGGCGGCCATTGCTCGCCGACCCATTCGATATCCGGGCGCTTGGCCGACAGGAGCTGCTTGAAGACCGTCACGGCCGATTGGCCGTATTCGTAGTTCGGGGCGATCGTCGCCCATTTCTTGGCCGGGAGCTTCGCGGCCTCCTCGGCCAGCATCGCGGCCTGCATGTAGTTCGAGGGGCGCAGGCGGAACGTGTACTTGTTGCCGGCCGACCAGACCATCGCGTCCGTCAGCGGCTCCCCCGCCAGGTAGAACACCTGCTTCTGCTTGGCGAAATCGGCGAGCGCGAGCCCGACATGCGAGAAGAAGGCGCCGGCGAGCATGTCGACCTTGTCGCGCGACAGGAGCTCGTTCGCGGCCGTGACCGCGTCCGCCGGCTTGCCGCCGTCGTCCTTCGAGATCACCACGAGCTTCTTGCCGTTGATGCCGCCGGCCTTGTTGACCTCCTCGACCGCGAGCTGCCAGCCCTTGCGATAGGGCTCGGTGAAGGCGGGCAGGCCGGAATAGGAGTTGATCTCGCCGATCTTGATCTCGCCCTGCTGGGCGAGAGCGGCCGGGGCGGCGGCCCCGAATGCGGCGGTGGCAGCCAAGGCCGCGACCCAAACAGAACCTGTCCTCATGCCCCTGTTCCCCTTCTGTTGAAGCCCGATTGGAGACTGCCCGCGGGGCTACCGCAAGCCGTCCTCGCCCTTGATCTCGCTCACCTTCAGGCCGCCGACCCGCGGCAGCGGGCGGCCTGAATCGGTCACCGCCACCGCGACCACGATTTCGTTGGCGCGCGGCGCATCGGCAATCCGCACCTCCATGCCGTCGAAATGGCTGCGCACAAAGGCGGCATCCTTATGCCCGAGCGGGATGTCGAAGGGCACGCCCGGTCCGCCCCGTTTCTTCGACGACGGAATCAGCGCGGCGCCCTTGCCAAGCACGCTTCGGGCCGGGGCCCCGAGCTTCGGGTGCAGGATCGCGGCCGCGTGCTCAAGCTCGCCGTTCTCGCCGACGGCCGCGGCCTTGCCGTAGCTCTGCGCCTGCGGGCCCGCGATGCCGAGCGCCGCGACCGCGCGCTCCGTGAGGAGCTGGCCGAGCTCTTCGCCCACATCCATCAGCTCGGCGAGGTCCTCGACATAGCGCCCGGCGAACGGGTTCTCGATCACGGCCAGCGCCGCCGCGCGTCGAGTCGGGGGCGCGATCGTCTGCCCCATCTCGCTCAGGGTCTCCTCGACCACGGTCACGATCTTGCGGATCTTGGCTTTCATGGAACGGCCTCGGCGGCAAAGGCGGGGGTGACGTGACGTGGCTCCCTGTCCCGCCGGGAGACGGGACCCGCGCTCGATCCTGCGAGCTCCGTGCGCCCCTGCAGATGCAGCGCCGCGGCACGGATCAGGCCGCGCTCGATCAGCCGTTCCGCACAGGCAATGCCGAGCGCAAGGGCTTCGGCGATCTCGCCCGGGGCGAGCGGGCCGACATTCCGCGTGACCAGCCGCTCGCCGAGGTCGGACTCGCATTGCACGGCGGATGCGGAAAGGCGCGTCACGGCGGGATGGCCAGGCAGGTCCACGGCATTGGCCACGATCGTCGCGGCGGCGTCGGCCGCCGCGGCCGTATCGGCCAGGATCGTCACGGCATCCGCGATGCCGAGCGAGAAGGAGCGCCCGCGCCAGCCGCTCGTCGCGATCCCGCGCGCAGCATCCTCCGACCGGATCGTGGCAGCGCCGAACAGGCCGCGCCGGTCGGGGCGGTCGACCAGACCGACCCGTAGGCTCTCGCCGGGCGCCAGGTGAAGCGCGATGTCGCCGCCATTGTTGACCGAGGCCTGGCGGAGCGGCGCTGCCTGGACCATGGCCTCGAGAACCGCCTCGGCGAC
>JAQGJZ010000104.1 GCA_028290385.1 Enterovirga sp. | reverse complement strand
TCGGTCCCGAGCGCCTTGGCGAAATCGGCGGCGCCGATCTCCGGCCGCTTCGGCAATCCGACCTGGGTCAGGATCACGCGCGGCTTCGCGTCGTTCGGGCGGGCCGCGCGCAGGACGTCGTAGAGGTTCTTCACGTTCCGGAGCGAGGCGAGGTCGGGCGTCGCCACGATCGCGATCTCGTCGGAGGACACGAGGAGCCGCTTCGTCCAGGCGTTCCAGCTATGCGGCAGGTCGAGCACGATGGTGGGGATCGAGCCGCGCAGGACGTCGATCAGCCCGTCCACCGCCGTTTCCGTGAGGTCGGTGGTCCGGTCCAGCATCGCGGGGGCGGCCAGGGGGCTCAGGTGGTCGCTGCATTTCGACAGGAGCCGGTCGACCAGATTGGCGTCTACGCGATCGGGCGCGAACACGGCCTCCGAGACGCCCTGCGGCGGATCCTGGTTGAAATCGAGCCCGGCGGTCCCGAAGGCGATGTCGAGATCGACGATGACGGTCTGCGTGCCGAGCGACCGCGCGATCGCCCAGCCGAGATTGTGCGCGATGGTCGAGGAGCCGACGCCGCCCTTGGCGCCCGCGACCGCGATGGTGCGCCCGAGCGGCTCGGCGCCCGGCGTCGAGAAGAGCTCGGACGCGGCCTGGATGAAATCCAGCACCTCGATCGGGGCGATCAGGTATTCGCTCACGCCCCGCCGGATCAGCTCGCGGTAGAGCACCACGTCGTTCACGTGGCCGACGACCATGACCTTGGTGCCCGCGTCGCACACGGTCGAAAGCTGGTCGAGCGAGTTGAGGATGCCGCTGCGATCGCCCTGGAACTCGAGCACGATCACGTTCGGGGTCGGGCTGTGGCGGTAGGCTTCCACGGCCGCCGGGGCGCCCCCCATCTGCACCTTCAGGTGAGCCTTGTGCATGCGCCGGTCGGAGGCCGCGGCCCCGATCGCGTCCGCGATGCCGGCGGTTTCGCAGAACGCCTGGATGGTGACGCGCGGCAGCGGCGCGATCAGGCGTTCGCCCGACTCGCCCCGCCCGAGGGCGGAGGCCGTTTCCGCCGGGCCGTTCACTGCGAAACTCCCTGGCGGACGGTTTCGCCCTCGGTCTTGTAGGTGGTCGAGGGATCCTGGCCTTCGCGGAGCTTGCCGATGTTGTGCATGCGCCGGCCGGTATCCGGCGGCGTCGGCTGGCGACCCCGCACCAGGTCCACCGGATCGGCGATCTGGGCCGCGAAGTTCGACCGGGTGGCGCAGCCGAGGTTCCAGTACGTCCGGTTCTCGACGGAGAACTCGCCGTCGGAGACCCCGAGGTCCTCCGGCCAGAGCCCGCAGGTGGAGCCGACCTTGGCCTCGAGCCGGCGGAAGCTGAGGCGCAGCGGCGAGGCCAGCCGCGGGTCCGCGGGCTGGTAGCTGGAGATTCGCAGGCCGGCGCCGGCCGCGCTGCGGACGCGCTGGAGCGCCGCGCGGGTCGCGGCCGCGTTCTCGGTTCCGACCGGCACCTGGACCACGATCGGCCCCTGCCCGAACTGGCGGTGCTCGGCCACAAAGGCGGACAGGTCGGCGCGTTCGCGCTCGCTGAAACCGCGGGGGGCGTCGACAAAGAGGTCGAGCACGCGCGGGCCGTTCGCCAGGACGATGGGATGGCGGTCGCGGAGATCCGTGGGGGTCGTCGAGCCCGTGACCTCGCGGCCGGACTGGCACCCCGCGAGGGCCGCCGAGAGCACCGTGAGAGCCAGGAGGGCAGACGCTCTCCTGCCGAGCTTGCCGGTTTCAGCCATGATGGTCAGTCTCACTCATTCGCGGCGTCGTGAGGTGCGGGTCCCGGTCAGTCGGTGATGAAGCCGAACTTGCCGGAGCGGGGCCGGGCAGCGGGACCCTGGGTCCCGGTCGCGCCGTAGAGCTTGTTGATGCGCCCCAGGAACACGGTGTCCGGGTCGCTCGCATCGACAAAGCCGTCGTCCGGACGCTTCACCTGGGCGGCCTCCATCGGCTTGGCGATGTAGGGCGTCACCATGATCATCAGCTCGCTCTCGCGACGCTGGAAGTCGCGCGAGCGGAACAGGGTGCCGAGGATCGGCAGGTTGATGAGGCCAGGAACGCCGCTGATCGTCTGGTTCGACTGCACGCTGATCAGGCCGGCGGTCATCATCGTGCCGCCGGACGGCAGCTCGATGCTGGTCGAGGTCTTGCGCGTCCGGAAGCCGGGCGTTCCCGTGATGGTGTCGGCGTTCTCGCGGTCGATCTCGCTGACTTCCGTGAAGACCTTCAGGCTGATGCGGCCCTCGGAGAGCACGAGCGGCGTGAAGGCGAGCGACACGCCATATTGCTTGTAGGTAACGGTCGGCGTGCAAGCGGCGGTGCCGCAGCCGATCGTGATCGGGATCTCCCCGCCGACCAGGAAGGTCGCGGATTCGCCGGACACCGCGACGAGGGTCGGTTCGGCCAGAACACGGGACACCCCGGCACGTTCCAGCGCCTCGAGCGTGCCTCCGATCGAGGTGTTGCTCCTCGACCTCAGGCCGGTCCGGACGTTGTTGTAGTTCCCGTTCACAAGCCCGCCGGTGCCGCCAAGGGCGCCGGATATGCCGCCGGAGAAGGTGTTCGTGGCGACCGCCGAAGCGACATCGAGAACGTCCCAGCTTCCGCTGACATTGACGCCGAGCGTCTTGGCGGCGGACCGGGCCATCTCCACGACGCTGACCTTCAGCATGACCTGATCGCGGCCGACGATGGTCAGCGCGTTGATGACGGAGCCGGCGGCACCACCACCCCCGGTGCTGGCCGCGATCGCAGCGCCGGCGCCGCCCGCCTGGCCGACAAAGGCCTTAGCGATGTCGACCGCCTGCTGCGCGTCGCCGGCCGAGTTCACGGACCCGGTGAGCAGGATGGAATCCCCGGCCGGCTTCACGTCGATGCGGCCGTTCGGGATCGTCGACCGCAGCGTCTGGCGCAGCACGTTCAGGTCGCGCCCGACATTGACCTCCAGGCTGGCGATCTGCCGCCCTTCCGCATCCATCACGAACACGGAGGTGGAGCCGTTGGCCACGCCGAGCAGAAAGAGTTTGCGGGTGGAGCGGACGACCGCATTCGCGACCGCGGGATTGGCGACGAAGATCTCCTTCGCGTCGCGGGCGAGCTCGACAATCACCGAACGTCCGATGGAAAGGTCGAGCCGCCGCGCCGCCCCCGATCCGAGCTCCACGCCACCCGCCGCGCTCGACGGGCCGTAGCCTGGCTCGGCCGCCATGCCTGGTGCGCCGGAGGCGGCCAGCACGGCCGCGCCAAGCGCGACACCGCGGAGCGATGCAGAGAGCGAGTTCTTGAGGGACATCGGACTCAGTTCCGCAATTCGCATGAGGGTCACCGCTTCACGCGCGCCGCGACGCCGCCGCGGATGATGGTGAGTCCGGATTCGGGCTTCTCCTCGCGGGAGGCCACCTGCCTGGCATCGGCCAGGCTGCGCAGCGCCAGCGAGAGCTGGCCGGTCCGCTGCGCCAGCGCGAGGGTTTCCGACTGGGACGGGCTCAGCTCGAGCGTGGCGGTCTCGCCGGTGACGACGCGCTCGCCCTGGCGCTCCTGCACGTTCTGCCCGATCGCGAGCACCCGGACGTTGGAGAGGATCGTTTCGGCGACCTGCACGTCGCTGCCGCCCGCCTTCGACGCCTCCTCGTCCCGGTAGATCCGAAGCACGTCGACGCGGTCGTTCGGCAGGATGAAGCCGCCGGCCGAGGTCGCCCCGCGCGTGTCGATGGAGATCGCCAGCGCCCGCATGCCGGAGGGCAGGATGGCCGACATGAAGCCGGAGCCATCGGCCTTGACCAGCTTCTCGCGGCGCATCGGCTCGCCGCCGAGGAAGCTCTGCCGCACGAGGGATCCCTCGAACTCCTTGTCGGCGTTCGGGGCGGCGTCACGCAGGGTGGCGGCGGAAGGTGCGAGGTCGGCCGGCCACGGCTGCCAGCGCATGTCGCCCGGCTTCAGCACCTGGCCGACGGGCAGATCGGACGCCGCCACCAGAACCTGGACGGACTTGGACGGGGCGGCCTCGGTGTGGACCACGACCGGACCGGGCTCGTTGGTCCGCATCATAATCATGGCGGCAACGCCAGCTGCGCCAAGTGCCGTGATGAGTACGATGACGCGGGCGGGCTTCATGATCGATGGTTCCGGACGCAACAATCGGCTTCGATTATCTTGCTCCGGCAATCGTCAAAGCATGGTTAACCGAAGCTGTTGGAAATCCGGTCGATTAAGAATTTGCAGACGATGATCTTTCCCGCGAGAGCAGGCACCATGTCGTGCGACAATCGTTGGGCCTGCGGTGCTCTTTGCAGAAGAGGCCGGCGCTCAGCGCGCGAGGGCCGCGGTCCAGATCTCGGATTGCGGGTAGACGGCGAGCGCTGCGGCCGCGAGTGCGATCCCGTACGGAACGCCCGAGCGCCGGTCGTGCATGCGGCTCAGCCAGGCCCAACCGAGGGCGAAGCCGGGCAGCGGCAGCGCCCTCAGGGCCAGAATGCCGAGCGTGAGGACACCCCCGGCGAGCGTCGCGATGAACAGGTAATCGGCGAGCGAGCCGAAGCCGAGCCAGAGCGCCGTCGCAGCCGCCAGCTTGGCGTCGCCGCCGCCGATCCACCCGAAGGCGAACATGGCGAAGGTCACGGCCAGCACGGCCCCACCGGCCGCCAGGTGGAGAAGGACGGCATGGGTACCGAGCCCGCCCAAACAGGCCAGGAGCACGAAGCCTGCGATCAGCGCCAGCGACAGCCGGTTCGGGATGGTCATCGTGAGCAGGTCGCTCGCGGCCGCATAGGCCATGAGCACCGGGAAGAGCACCAGGAGCAGGATTTCGAGTGAGCCCAGCATTCTGCGTCAGCCTGCGATGACGGCCCCGGGTCGCCCCGGCCGATGAGCGGACCTCCCGCCCCATAACGGGCCGGTGCACGCGCGAGATATATCGGCAGGTTAGCCGGGTCGTCTTGCGGCAGCGTTAAGATCCTTCCGACAACACTTGGCTCACCCCCGATTGTGAGCGGACCCGTCGAGGGTTGCTGTCCCGACGCATGACGGTTCGGATCGGCACAAAACGTGAAGTCGATCACGGCGGGGCGACAACACGGCTGCGCAAATCCGCCGATGAGGCATGTTCGACCGGAGTGCCTAACTCAAAATTCACCAATCCCGACCATGAGTATCTGGCCGTTTAGATGGAGCAGGTTCGACCAATGACCACGACGATGTGGTTTCGGCGCGGGATCGGCGCGGCCGTCCTCTTGGCGGCGGCTACGTCGCCGGCCGCCTTTGCCCGCGATGGCGTGCGGACGATCCCGCTTGCGGCGGTCACGGTGACGGAGGACCGCAACATCGCCGACACGCGCAGCCCGGCGCTGGACAGCCCCAAGCCGATGCAGACCGCCCGCGGCGAGCTCTTCGTGATGGTGAACCGCGCGAAGGTGATCAAGCTGCCCGAGAAGACCCAGACGGTCGTCATCGGCAATCCAGCCGTCGCGGATGTCTCGATCCAGAAGAGCGGCGTCGTCGTTCTCACCGGCAAGAGCTACGGGGTGACGAACTTCATCGCGCTCGACTCCTCCGGCACGATGATCGGGGAATCCATGGTGAGCGTGACAGCTCCAACCGACGCGACCCTCACGGTGCAGCGCGGCCTCGAGCGGCAGACCTATTCGTGCACGCCGACATGTCAGCCCTCCGTCGCTCTCGGCGACGCGAATACGTATTTCTCGGAGAACAAGGGCCAGGCCGACCAGAACTCCGCGTTCATCAACGCACGCTGAAGGCGGCGTGACCGCGCGAAGGTCCGGCATTACCTCAACTCTCCGGCAAGTATTCTGAGCTAAGCCTCTCCGGTACGGCCGCTTAGCCGAGCCGTGGAGGTTCCGATCTCATGCCGCTGAGCCTTTTCCGGCGCAGCCGAGACGTGACGCAGGACAGACCGCGCCTGCTCGCCCGGTTCCGAAAAGCGAACAAGGGCGCCCTCGCGGTCGAGTTCGGCCTGATCGCGCCGTTCTTCTTCGGGCTGCTGTTCGGGATCCTGGAGGTCGCCCTGACCTTCTGGTCGACGCAGATCCTCGAGACGGCCGTCGCGAATGCGGCGCGCCAAGTCTACACCGGGAACTTCCAGAACGGGGCCACCTCGACCGATCCGGCGGTCGAGCTCGCGCGGTTCAAGCAGCTCGTCTGCAACAACGTCACGGCGGTGTTCGATTGCAACGCGCTCGTGAAGGTGGATGTGAAGCGCATCGACAGCTACGCGAGCGCCAGCACCGTCCTCAAGGTGCCGGTCACGAACGGCGCCTTCGACACCTCGACCTTCGGGTACGACCCGCCGAAGCGGAACGAGATCTGCGTTGTCCGCGCCGCCATGGAATACCCGGTCTACGTGAACCTGTTCGGGTACGCGACGGGCCTGCGGAGCGGAAACCGGCTGGTCATGGCCTCGTCGGCCTTCAAGGCGGAGCCCTTCTGATGCCGACCCGCTCGCTTCACGCGGCCATCGGCACGGCCGAGCGCCGTCTCGGCCCGCCCCTCGCGGCCTTCCGCGCCTCCGTCGGGGGCGTCGCGGCAGTCGAGTTCGCGCTCGTCCTGCCCATCATGGTGACGCTGCTGCTCGGGATGAGCGAGATCACGCACGCAGTGAATGTCGACCGCAAGCTCACCCTCGTGTCCCGCAGCCTCGCCGACCTCACCTCGCGCGACAAGGAAGTGGACAGCAACTTCCTCGACGACGCGTTCAAGGCCGCCACCGTCATCATGCAGCCCTTCGACGCCTCGAAGCTCCAGATGGCGGTCAGCGCCATGGAGGTCTCGAAGCCGTCGAGCACCAGCTACACGATGAAAGCCCTGTGGAGCTGCGCACGCGGCCCGAGCGCGGAGGCCAAATCGACCTCCACGGTCTACAGCGACGTCCCGCTCGGGTTCCGCAACGCGACCGGAACGACGGACGGGACCAAGTCGTACCACATGCACATCGAGGTGAAGCTGCCCTACACGCCGATGTTCGGGACGGCGATCTCCGGCACGATCAACCTCAGCGAGAGCACACCCTGGCCGATCCGGGTCGACGGAGCGGTCAGGCTGAAGGACAACCTTTGTCCGGCGGCGGCCTAGCGGCCGCCTCCGGCCCCTAGATGGTCTGGTTGTAGGCGCCGACCTCGGGGTTCTCGCGCAGGATCTTGTCCACGGCCGCGAACATCTCCTTCAGGCGCGCTTCCGAGACCGGGCTCTCGATCACCACGACCAGTTCCGGCTTGTTGGACGAGGCGCGCACCAAGCCCCAGGTTCCGTCCTGCGTGACGACCCGGATCCCGTTGACGGTGATGAGATCGCGGATCGGCTGACCGGCGACCGTCTCGCCCCGCTCCTTCATCTCCTCGAAGCGCTTCACCACGCGGGTCACGACGTCGTACTTCACCTCGTCGGCGCAATGCGGCGACATGGTGGGCGAGCCCCAGGTCTTGGGCAGCTCGGCATAGAGCTGCGACATCGTCTTGTCCGGATTGCGCTCGAGCATGTCGATCACGGCGATCGCCGTGACGAGACCGTCGTCGTAGCCGCGCCCGACCGGGGCGTTGAAGAAGAAGTGACCGGACTTCTCGAAGCCGGCGAGCGCGTTCAGCTCCTTCACGCGCCGCTTGATGTAGGAATGGCCGGTCTTCCAGTAATCCGTCTTCGCGCCGAGCTCCAACAGGACGGGATCGGTCAGGAACAGGCCGGTCGACTTCACGTCCACGACGAATTGCGACGGCCCGTGCACGCGCGTGAGGTCGCGGGCCAGCATGGCGCCGATCTTGTCGGCAAAGATCTCGTCGCCGTTCTCGTCGACAACGCCGCAGCGGTCGCCATCGCCGTCGAAGCCGAGCGCGACGTCCGCGCCGTGCTTGCGCACGGCCGCCGCCATGGCATGGAGCATCTCCATGTCCTCGGGGTTCGGGTTGTAGTTCGGGAACGTGAAATCGAGCTCCGCATCGAGCGGCACGACCTCGCAGCCGAGCGCCTCCAGGATGCGGGGCGCGAAGGCACCGGCCGTGCCGTTGCCGCAGGCCGCGATGACCTTCAGCTTGCGCTTGAGCTTCGGGCGCGAGGTGAGGTCCTGGATGTAGCGCTCGGGGAAGTTCTCGACGAAGTGATAGGAGCCTCCGCCCGGCAGCTCGAAATCACCGGCGAGCACGATCTCGCGCAGCTGGCTCATCTCGTCCGGCCCGAAGGTGACGGGGCGCTGAGCGCCCATCTTCACGCCCGTCCAGCCGTTGTCGTTGTGCGAGGCCGTGACCATCGCGACGGCCGGCGCATCGAGCGCAAACTGCGCGAAATACGCCATCGGCGACATGGCGAGGCCGATGTCATGCACCTTGCAGCCGGCCGCCATCAGGCCGGTGATCAGCGCGTACTTGATGGAGGACGAATAGCTGCGGAAATCGTGCCCGGTGACGATCTCGCGCTTCACGCCCATGCGCCCGATCAGCGTGCCGAGCCCCATGCCGAGCGCCTGCACGCCCATCAGGTTCAGCTCGGGCGGCTGATCCGATGCCGGGTGGCCAAACCACCAGCGGGCGTCGTACTCGCGGAAGCCCGTAGGCTTCACCAGCGGGAGCGACTCGAAATCGTAGGTGTTCGGCGACAGTGACGGACGGGGCTTCGGATACATCTGGCGACACGGGCTCCGGACAGGCAGGCGGCCATAGCCGATCACCTTCCAAAAGGAAAACGCGCCGTCTCGTTCCCTCCCTTCGGCTGCCGCCTGGGCGGCGCTTGCTGGAATGGGCGGGCCTGGTTGCCGCCTCGCTGGTCCTGTCCGGCCTGTTGGAGGCGGCGCGGCTGCCTGCCGCCCAGCTGCTCGGACCCATGATCGCGGCGATCGCCTTCGGCGCCGCGGGGGCCGAGATCCGCATCCCGCGCCCGGCCTTCGTGGCCGCGCAGGGCATCGTCGGCTGCCTGATCGCCCGCTCGATCACCGGGGCGAT
>JAQGJZ010000067.1 GCA_028290385.1 Enterovirga sp. | reverse complement strand
ATGTCGGCGCCGAGGATGGCCGCGTGCGCGTGGCGACCTTCAGCATCGGCGGAATTTCGACCGGCGCAGCCCTGACGGCGGCCCGTGAGCTCGCCGGCAAGACCGCCGCACTCACGCCCGGCGAGATCCGGCGGCTCGTGCCGACGATCGGGTCGGTCCGGCTGAGCGGCATCGAGGTCGACACCAAGACAAAGGGCACGACCGCCACCGTGCCGGTCTCGCTCGGCTCGCTGGAGCTGCTGGCCGACAAGCCGGTCGAGGGCATCCCGACCGACCTCCGCCTCACCTTGCGGAACCTTTCGGTGCCGGTCGCGGCCGCCGGCGAGGACGACACGGCAAAGCAGCTCGCCGGCCTCGGCTACAACAAGATCGAGGCGTCCATGACGGCGGCGCTCGGGTGGAACGAGGCCGGCCAGGAGCTCGTGATCCGCGAGCTTTCGGCGGACGGCGCCGGCATGGGCAGCGTCCGAATTCGGGGTGTGGTCGGCAACGTGCCGCGCGACGCCTTCAGCGCCGACGAGGCCATGGCCGCGATCGCCTGGGTGGGCGCGACGGCGCGCTCGATCGACGTGGTGGTGCAGAATACAGGGCTGTTCGAACGCCTGCTCGCAAGCCAGGCTGCCGAGAAAAAGAAGACCGTCGACGAGCTGCGGCGGGAATACGGCATGACCGCCGCGGTCGGCATCCCGCTGATGCTCGGCAACTCGGCGCCCGCCAAGGCGCTGGGCCAGGCCGTGGCGCGCTTCATCGCCAAGCCCGGCCGCCTCACGATCGAGGCCCGCACGCGGGATTCCGGCGGGCTCGGCTTCGCCGATTTCGCCGCCTCACCGGACCCGACCGCCCTGCTGGAGAAGGTCGAGATCAAGGCGACGGCGGAGTAGCGCCGCGCCTCAATCGTCGTCCTGCCGTGGCAGGCGCGTCTGCGCCTCGACCACGGCGACCGCCGTCACGTTCACGATGCCCCGTGCGGTCACGGACGGGGTGAGGATGTGGGCGGGCTTGGCCGGGCCGATCAGGATCGGGCCGACGGGCAGAGCGTCGGCGAGCACCCGGACGATCTGCAGCGCGATGTTGGCCGCGTCCAGGTTCGGCATGATGAGCACGTTCGCCTCGCCCTTGAGGGTGGAGGTGGGGTTCACGCGGTCCCGAATGGTCTGAAGCAGAGCGGTGTCGGCCGCCATCTCGCCGTCCACCACGAGACCCGGCGCCCGGGCCTGAATCAGGGCCAGGGCGCGCTGCATCTTGCGCGCCGAAACCGTGTCGGCCGAGCCGAAATCGGAATGCGACAGCAGCGCCACCCGCGGCTCGATGCCGAAGCGCAGGACGTGGCTCGCGCAGGCGATCGTCATCTCGGCGATCTCCTCGGCGCTGGGCTCCGCCGTCACATGCGTGTCGGCCAGGAAATACGCGCCCTTCGAGGTGATCAGCAGGCTCATGGCCGCCATCTGGCGCGCCCCCGGCGCAAGGCCGAGGATGTTTGAGATGTGGCGCAGGTTCGACTGGAAGCGCCCTTCCAGCCCGCAGATCAGCGCGTCGGCATCGCCCCGCCGCAGGGCGACCGCCCCGATCACGGTTGAGTTCGTCCGCACCAGCGTGCGCGCGGCATCGGGCGTGATCCCCTTGCGGCCCGCCGCCTCGAGATAGGTCGCGACATAACCGCGGTAGCGCGGGTCGTCCTCCGGATTGATTAGCTCGAACTCGCGCCCGATCGTCATGGACAGGCCGAAGCGCTTCAGGCGGGTTTCGACCACGGAGGGCCGGCCGATCAGGATCGGCTTCGCGATCCCCTCCTCCACGACGGCCTGGACGGCGCGGAGCACGCGCTCGTCCTCACCCTCGGCGTAGATCACCCGCTTCGGGTTCTCGCGCGCGCTGGTGAAGAGCGGCTTCATGATGAAGCCCGAGCGGAACACGAACCGACCGAGCGACTCCGCATAGGCGGCGAGGTTCGGCATCGGCTGGCGCGCGACGCCGGTGTCCATCGCGGCCTTGGCCACCGCGGGTGCGATCCGCAGGATGAGCCGGGGGTCGAAGGGGCTCGGGATGATCGAATCGGGCCCGAACGGGCGGGCCTCGCCGCCATAGGCGCGCGCGACGACGTCCGAGGGCGCCTCCCGGGCAAGGGCCGCGATCGCGTTCACGGCGGCCGCCTTCATCTCCTCGTTGATGGTCGAGGCCGCGACGTCCAGCGCGCCGCGGAAGATGTAGGGGAAACACAGGACGTTGTTGACCTGGTTGGGAAAATCGGAGCGCCCCGTGCAGATGAGCGCATCCGGCCGCGCCTCCCGGGCGAGCTCGGGCATGATCTCCGGGGTGGGGTTGGCGAGCGCCATGATCAGCGGCGTCGGCGCCATCCGCTTCAGCATCTCGGGCTTCAGCACCCCGCCGGCGGACAGGCCGATGAAGACGTCCGCGCCCTCGATCGCCTCGGCGAGGGTGCGCATCGCGGTCGGCTGGGCGTAGGGCTCCTTCCAGCGGTCCATGAGGGTGTTGCGGCCGGCATAGACCACGCCCTCGATGTCCGTGACCCAGATGTTCTCCCGCTTCACGCCGAGCGAGACGAGCAGGTTCAGGGTCGCGAGCGCCGCAGCCCCGGCCCCGGAGGTCACGACCTTGATCTCGGCCAGGTTCTTCGAGGCGAGCTCCATCGCGTTGACGACCGCCGCCGCCACGATGATCGCGGTCCCGTGTTGGTCGTCGTGGAACACTGGAATGCCCATGCGGGCCTTCAGCCGCTCCTCCACGTCGAAGCATTCGGGAGCCTTGATGTCCTCCAGGTTGATGCCCCCGAAGGTCGGCTCCAGCGCCGCGACGACGTCCACGAGCTTGTCGACGTCGTTCTCCGCGACCTCGATGTCGAACACGTCGATGCCGGCGAACTTCTTGAAGAGGACCGC
>JAQGJZ010000059.1 GCA_028290385.1 Enterovirga sp. | reverse complement strand
TCGAGCTCGGCGTCGTAGGACGAGACAATGTGTTCGGACATGGGCGCCTCCTTGCCTGATCTGCTCTCAGCCGAACCGGCCCGTGACGTAGTCGTGCGTCTGCTTCTTGCTCGGATTGAGGAACAGGTTGTTGGTCGCCCCGAACTCGACCAGCTCGCCGAGATACATGAACGCCGTGTAGTGCGAGATGCGTGCGGCCTGCTGCATGTTGTGGGTCACGATGGCGATGGTGAACTCGGAGCGGAGCTGTTCAATCAGCTCCTCGACCTTGCCGGTCGAGATCGGATCGAGCGCCGAGGTCGGCTCGTCGAACAGGATCACCTCCGGCTGCTGCGCGATCGTGCGCGCGATGCAGAGACGCTGCTGCTGGCCGCCCGACAGCCCCATCCCGGAGCCCCTGAGCTTATCCTTCACCTCCCCCCACAACGCCGCCTTGCGGAGCGCGCTCTCGACGCGGTTGTCCACCTCGGCCTTGGGCAGCTTCTCATAGAGCCGCACGCCGAAGGCGACGTTGTCGTAGATCGACATGGGAAACGGCGTCGGCTTCTGGAACACCATGCCGACGCGCGAGCGCAGCTCGTTCACGTCGATGTTCGGGGCTAGGACGTTGCGCCCGTCGAGCAGGATCTCGCCCGTCGCCCGCTGGTCCGGATACAGGCTGTAGATGCGGTTGAACGTGCGCAGCAGCGTGGACTTACCGCAGCCCGAGGGCCCGATCAGGGCCGTCACGTGCCGGTCCTTGAAGTCCATCGTGATGTTCTTGAGGCTGTGGAAGTCGCCGTAGAAGAAGTTGAGGTTGCGGACCGAGATGCGGGTGGGCGCCGCATCGTTGGCGCCCGGGCGGCCGCCGCGATCAAGCTGCACCATCGAGTTCACGGCGTTCATCGGGCGACTTCCCTCTTGATGACGAAGCGGGCCAGGACGGACAGGCCCAGGATCGTGATCGTGATGATGAGCGCGCCCGCCCAGGCCAGTTCCTGCCAGTTCGTGTAGGGCGAGAGCGCGAATTGATAGATCGTGACCGGCAGGTTGGACACGCCGCCGATCAGGCTCGGGCTGAACCAGAAATTGTTGTTGAGCGCGGTGAACAGCAGCGGTGCCGTCTCGCCGGCGATGCGGGCCGTCGCTAGGAGGATGCCCGTCACAATCCCGGCCCGCGCGGCGCGCCAGGTCACGAGCGTGATGACCCGGGAGGGCGGCGCCCCAAGCGCAGCGGCCGCTTCCCGCAGCCCGTTCGGCACAAGGCGAAGCATGTCCTCGGTCGTGCGCACGATCACCGGAACCGCGATGATGGCGAGCGCGACGCCACCCGCCCATCCGGAATAGGCCCCGAAGGGCGCGACGAGCAGCGTGTAGACAAACAGGCCGATGAGGATCGACGGCGCCGAGAGAAGGATGTCGTTGACGAAGCGGATGCCGGACGCGAGTTTCGACGTCCTGGCGTATTCGGCCAGATAGGTGCCGGCGAGGACCCCGATCGGCGTCGCGACCACGATGCCGATGGTGGTCATGATGAGCGAGCCCGCCATCGCATTGAGCAACCCTCCACCGGCAGAGCCGGGGCCCGGCATCGTGTGCAGGAACACGCTCGGCCCGAGTGCCGCGAACCCCTGCCAGAGAAGCATCAGGAGGATCCATCCCAGCGCGAACACACCGATCGCCGTGAACAGGGCCGAAACGACCTTCAGCAGCCGGTCCGCGAGCCGACGGGACTGGCGCACGCGGCCCCAAGTCACCTGGGGCGGAGACGAGGTGGTTGCGGGAGCGGGTGCAGTGGCGAGGGTGGCCATGATTACCTCGCCTGGACGCGGGCGATGAGGAGGCGGGCTGCGACCAGGACCGAGAAGGTCACAAGGAACAGGATGCAGCCAAGGGCAATGAGGGCGCTGAGCTGCAGATCGGCGGCCTCGTTGAATTCATTGGCGATCCGGGACGCGATGGTCGAGCCCGGGTCGAAGATGGAGCTCGACAGGCGGTTCGCATTCCCGATCACGAAGGTGACGGCCATGGTCTCGCCAAGCGCGCGGCCAAGCCCCAGCATGATCGCCCCGATAATGGAGATGCCGGCCTGCGGCACGAGGACGTGGCGGACGACCTCCCAGGTCGTGCAGCCGATCCCGTAGGCGCTCTCGCGCAGGACGGGCGGGATCTGGTCGAGCATGTCGCGCGTCACGGACGCGATGAACGGGATGATCATCAGCGCGAGGATGATGCCCGCCGTGAAGATGCCCGTGCCCGAGGGAACCCGGGAGTAGAGCACGGTGCCGACGATCGGGACCCCTTCCACGAGCGCGTTCAACGGGATCTGGACGTAGTTGGCGACAAGCGGGGCGAAGACGAACAGCCCCCACATTCCGTAGATGATGGAGGGCACGGCCGCGAGGAGCTCGACCGCGGTTGAGATCGGCCCCTTCAGCCAGGCCGGCGAGAGCTGCGTCAGGAAGATCGCGATCCCGAGCGACAGCGGCACCCCGATCACCAGCGCGATCAGCGAGGAGGACAGGGTGCCGGCGATGGCCGGCCAGGCCCCATACCGGTCGGCACCGACATTCCAGGTCGACCCGCCGACAAAGCCGAAGAAGCCGAATTCGCGGAAGGCGGGCAAGCCGCCCCAGATCATCGACCCGATGATGCCGACGAGCACCAGGAGGACCAGGGCCGCGCAGCCGATGGCGGCGGCCCTGAAACCACGGTCGAAGCCGGAATGGGAGATGCGGCCGGAGCCGACGCTCGAAGGAGAAGCCACCACGTGCTCATTGCTTGCGACACTGGACACCGTCGCCCTCCCACCCCCATGGCCCGACGAGGCTTGCTGGGGAAGAGGGCTTACATCTTCACCGACGTGAAGGCCTTTGCGCCGACCTCGCTCGCGACCTTCTCTGGAAGGGCGACATAGTCGAGATCGGCGGCGAGCTTGCCGCCGTTCTTGAAGGCCCAATCGAAGAATTTGACCACCTCGGCCGCCCGCTTGGCGTCCTTCGGCTCCTTCGGGATCAGAACAAAGGTCGGCGCCGTGATCGGCCAGGCCTTCGCGCCGGCCTGGCTGGTCAGAGAGATGCCGAAGCCGGGCTGCGCGCTCCAATCGGCGTTCGTCGCCGCCGCCGCGAAGGCTTCGGCATCCGGCACCACGAACTGGCCATCCTTGTTGCGCAGTTGCGTGACCGGCAGCTTGTTCTGCTTGGCATAGGCGTATTCGACATAGCCGATCGCGTTCGGGACCTGCTTCACGGTCGCCGCGACGCCCTCGTTGCCCTTGCCGCCCTGCCCCACGGGCCAATCGGCGGTCGTGTTGGCGCCGAGCTCGCTCTTGAACTGCGCCGATGCCTCCGACAGGTAGGTGGTGAAGATGCTTGTCGTTCCGGACGCGTCGGACCGGTACACCGGCGTGATGTTCGCGTCGGGCAGCGTCAGCCCGCCGTTCAGCTCGGCGATCTTCGGATCGCTCCACTTCTTGATCCGGCCACGGTAGATGTCGGCCAGCACCTCGCCCGTGAGCTTGATCTGCCCAGGCTCGATGCCCTGGATGTTGACGACCGGGACGACGCCGCCGAGCACCGTCGGAAACTGGACAAGCCCGCTCTTGTCGAGCTCGTCGGCCTTCAGGGGAGCATCGGTCGCGCCGAAATCGACGGTGCGCGCCTTGATCTGGCGGATGCCGCCGCCGGAGCCGATGGACTGATAATTCACGGTCACGCCGGTCGCGGCCTTATAGGCCTCGGCCCACTTCGCATAGACCGGGAACGGGAAGCTCGCGCCGGCCCCGGTGATCTCCTGCGCAGAGGCCGCGCCGGACAGCATGACGGCCGCGCCGAGGGCGGCAGCCGCAAAAAAGCGAGGTTTCATCTTCGTCTCCACCGATCGGCCGCACAGCGCGTCAGGGCACGCCGGGGTTCCCCGATCCTCAATGGCCGGGCCCCGAGGGGTCGGCGCCGGATGTCTAGCGACCGGGCCGCCGCACTCGTATGACGCTCACATGACAGTTCAATGACAGGGGCGGATTCTGGTTCACGCCGCGGCCGGGAACACGGCCCGGAACGTCGCCCCCTTACCGGGCTCGCTCTCGATGGAGAGGCGTCCGCGGTGACGACCGACGATGTGCTTGACGATGGCGAGGCCCAACCCGGTCCCGCCCTGGATCCGGCTTTCCGAAACATCCACGCGGTAGAAGCGTTCCGTCAGGCGCGGAAGATGCTCGGCCGGGATCCCGGGGCCCCGGTCACGGACGGCGAGTTCGACCCGTTCGGCCTGCGCGCCCTGAGCGGAGAGGCGGGCGACCGAGATCGTCACGGCGCCGCCGCTGCCGCCATACTTGATGGCGTTCTCGACCAAGTTTTCCACCAGCCGCAGCAGCTCGTCGCGATCGCCCAGAATCCGGACCGGCTCCTCCGGAACGTCGAGCGCGAGCTCCACCCCGCGGTCACGCGCCAGCGGACCCATGAGCTCGACCATGTGCGCCACGGTCGAGGCGATATCGACCGGGGTGGCCGGCGGCACATGCTCCTTGAGCTCCACGCGCGAGAGCTGGAGCAGGTCGTCGATCAGACGCGTCATCCGCTGCGCCTGAGCCTGCATGATGTCGAGAAAGCGCTCGCGCGCATTCTGGTCGGCCTTTGCGGGCCCTTTCAGCGTGTCGATGAAGCCGGAGAGCGACGCGAGCGGCGTGCGCAACTCGTGGCTGACATTGGCGATGAAGTCGACGCGCATCCTTTCCAGGCGGCGCTCGTCCGACAGGTCGCGGAAGAACAAGGCAACCGCCGGCTCGCCGAGGGTCGCCCGGTCGCCCGCGATCAGGCGCCGGATCCGGATCTCCCAGACGGGTTCGTTGCCCGTCCGGCCGCCGATCTCGACCCGGGCCGGCTCGCCCGTCGCCACCACGGCCGGGATGGATTCGAGCACCGCCGGGGATCGGAGCGCGAAGGCCAGCGGCTGCCGGTCCTTCAGGCCCGGGAGCACGCCCCGGGCCGCCTCGTTCGCCTCGGCCACCACCAGCCTGCGGTCGACCAGGATCACAGGATCCGGGAACACGGAGGCAGAGGGCAGAAGGGAAGCCGGAGCCTCGGCGCGTCCATCGATCGGCCCGCCCTCGACACGGGCGTCGCGCCACAGCCAGGCGAGCGCGATCGCCCCAAGGCCGGCGAGCAGCACGGGCGTGCTGAACTCGCCCCGGGCTGCCAATACGATCAGCATCGCGGCGGTCGCGGCCGCGGCCCCGATCGCCGCACGGGGGCGGGCTCGTTCCCGCGCTCCGGTCCAGCGCATCCGTTCTCCCCGCCTTCGGTCCCTGATGAGGGCGATGAGGCCGGGTATCGCCGGGGCCAGCGGGATCGGCAACCCACGTTGCGCGTTTGCTGGGTTGAACGTCGCGACCCCGCCACTTTCTCCGGCGCGCCTCTTGCACCGCGGGAGAAGGCGTGGCCGCTGCGCCGGTGGACCGTTTCCGATTTTCCAAGGGGCCCGACCCCGACAGCCCGGATGCTCCGTGTCGATCCTCGTCGCCCTTCATCACGTCACCACCTACACGTACGATCGCCCGATCCGGCTCGGCCCGCAGATCGTCCGGTTGCGTCCCGCGCCTTACGGCCGCACGGCCGTGCCGAGCTATTCCCTCAAGGTCGCGCCGGCCCAGCACTTCCTGAACTGGCACCTCGATCCGAACGGCAACTGGAACGCGCGCCTGGTCTTCCCCGAGAAGATCTCGGAACTGCGCATCGAGGTGGACCTCACGGCCGAACTCGCGGCCCGCAATCCGTTCGACTTCTTTGTCGAGGAGTTCGCGTCGGCCTGGCCGTTCGAATACCCTGCCGACCTCAGGGCCGAGCTCGCCCCCTATCTTGCCCAGGACGAAGACGCGGACCTCGTCGACGCGTTCATCGCGCCGCTGCGGGGTGAAACCAACACCGTCCAGTTCCTGACCGCGGCGAATGCCCTGATCGCGCGCGAGATCGCGTATGGGGCCCGGCTCGAAGCCGGGGTGCAGAGCCCAAACGAAACCTTGCGCTTGAGGAAGGGTTCGTGCCGGGATTCCGCCTGGCTGCTCGTGCACCTGCTCCGGCGGCTCGGCTTTGCGGCCCGGTTCGTGTCGGGCTACCTCGTCCAGCTCACGCCCGACGGGGAGCCGGTCGAGGGCCCGCCGGGGCCGGAGCGCGACTTCACCGACCTGCACGCCTGGGCGGAGGCCTACCTGCCGGGGGCCGGTTGGCTTGGCCTTGATTCCACCTCCGGCCTCCTCTGCGGCGAAGGGCACATCCCGCTCGCGGCAGCGCCGCATTACCGGTCCGCAGCCCCGCTCTCGGGCACGAACGAGCCTGCCGAGGTCCGTTTTCACTTCGAGATGGACGTGACCCGCATCGCCGAGGCACCGCGGATCACGAAGCCCTTTTCGGACGCGCAGTGGCAGGCGCTGGACCAGCTCGGCGAAGCGGTCGATCGCGACCTCGCCGCGCAGGATGTGCGACTCACCATCGGGGGCGAGCCGACCTTCGTGAACACCGCCGATCTCGGCGCGGCGGAATGGAACGCCGCCGCAATCGGGCCGACGAAGCGGGCTTTCGCCGATAAGCTGGTGCGCCGGTTCAGGGAGCGTTTCGCGCCGGGCGGGCTGCTCCATTATGGCGAGGGCAAGTGGTATCCGGGCGAAAGCCTGCCGCGCTGGGCCTTCGGGCTGCATTGGCGCCGGGATGGCCGGTCGATCTGGCGCGACCCCGACCTGATCGCACACGAGGACTCACCCTCCGGGGCCGGCGCGCGCGAGGCGGGGCGCCTGATGGAGGCGCTGGCCGGGCGCTTGGGCCTCTCCGAGTACATCCTGCCGGCCTACGAAGACCCGGTTCATTGGATGGGCGAAGAGGCGAAGCTGCCGGCCAACGTCACGCCCGAGGACCCGAAGCTGGGTGATCCCGAAGCCCGCGCCCGCATGGTGAAGGTTTTTACGGGCGGGCTCGGGGAGCCCGTCGGCTACGCGCTGCCGCTGATGAGCCTGGAAGAAGAGGGCGGCCGAAGCTGGGTCTCCGAAGCGTGGACGTTTCGGCGCGGCGAGCTGCTTGTCCTGCCGAGCGATGCGCCGCTCGGCTCGCGCTTGCCGCTCGCCTCGCTCCCGCATGTCCCGCCGGAGCATTACCCGTACTACTCGCCCCAGGATCCGTTGGAGGCGCGGAACGACCTGCCCGATGCACCCTCGGGCGGCCGCAGCAGGTCGCCGCGGCGTCAGGTGGCCGTGCGCACCGCGATTGCGATCGAGGCGCGCGGGGGCACGCTCCGCGTGTTCATGCCACCGCTGGAGCGGGTCGAGGACTACCTCGAACTTCTGGCCATGCTGGAGGATTCCGCAGCCGAGGTCGGACACCCGATCCATGTCGAGGGCTACCCCCCGCCCTACGATCCCCGCATCGACACCATCAAGGTGACGCCCGACCCCGGCGTGGTCGAGATCAACGTGCACCCGGCCAAGAGCTGGCGCGAAACCGTCGCGATCACGACGGCGGTCTACGACGATGCGCGCGCGCTCGGGCTGTCGGCGGAGAAATTCTTGCTCGACGGCCGCCACACGGGCACCGGGGGCGGCAACCACGTCGTGCTCGGCGGCACGACGCCGGCCGATTCACCCTTTCTGCGCCGCCCGGACCTGCTGAAGAGCCTCGTGCTCTATTGGCAGCGGCACCCGTCCCTCTCCTACCTGTTCGCCGGGCTGTATATCGGTCCGACCAGCCAGGCGCCGCGCTCGGACGAGGCGCGGCACGAGGGCCTTTACGAACTCGAGATCGCCCTCGCCCAGATCCCGGGGCCGGAGGCCGAGAAGCCGCCGCTGTGGCTGGTCGACCGCGTGTTCCGCAACGTCCTAGTCGACGTGACCGGCAATACGCACCGGGCCGAGATCTGCATGGACAAGCTGTACTCGCCCGACAGCCCGACCGGGCGGCTCGGACTTCTCGAGTTCCGCTCCTTCGAGATGCCGCCGGATGCCCGGATGAGCCTCGCCCAGCAGCTGCTGCTGCGCGCCATCATCGCCTGGTTCTGGCGCGAGCCGCAGGAGGGAGGCTTTGTACGGTGGGGGACCGCGCTGCACGACCGCTTCATGCTCCCGCACTTCTTGTGGGCGGATTTTCTGGACGTGATCGGCGACCTGCGGGGGGCCGGCTATCTGCTCGATCCCGCCTGGTACGAGGCGCAGCGCGAGTTCCGGTTTCCGCTCTACGGCACCGCGGAGCACGGCGGGGTCCGGCTCGAATTGCGGCAGGCGCTCGAGCCCTGGCACGTGCTCGGCGAGGAGAATAGCGGCGGCGGCACCGTCCGCTACGTGGACAGCTCGGTCGAGCGCCTCCAGGTCAAGGCCAGCGGGTTCGTGCCGGGCCGGCACCGTATCGCATGCAACGGCCGCCCCCTGCCCATGGCCCCGACAGGCGTCTCGGGCGAGGCGGTCGCGGGGCTGCGCTTCAAGGCGTGGCAGCCGAGCTCGGGACTGCATCCGACGATCCCCGTCCATGCGCCGCTCACGTTCGACGTGCTGGACGAGTGGAGCGGCCGTTCGCTCGGCGGCTGCATGTACCACGTCGTCCACCCAGGCGGTCGGGTCTACGACACGTTCCCGGTCAACAGCCTGGAGGCGGAAGGGCGGCGCCTGGCGCGCTTCCAGGAGCACGGGCACACCCCGGGACCGATCGCCATTCCGCCGGAAGAGCCGAGCCTCGAATACCCGCTCACCCTCGACCTGCGCCGGCCTGCCCCGCGGGCGTGAGGCGTTGGGGGCCGGATTGTCGAGACAAGGCGGGCCGGCTACTAGGGATGGGCGGTGGCGCCGGTGCGCCCTCGACAGGACGACGATATGCTGAAGCCCTTCATTGCGGCGCTGCTCGGTGCGGGCCTTCTTGCGGGCTGCGGCTACTTCCCGGTTCCGCGCGAGCCGATCGCGATCGTCGATTCGCCGGCGGACATGGCGGCCTGCCGCTCGCTCGGCTCGGTCGGCGGGCCGGTTCGCACCGACGGGCGCGGGCCTTATGTCTACGGCGCGCTCACGGTTCCGGTCCCGGCCTCGAGCCCGGCCGCGGTTCCGCCCTATGGCGGCTGGGGCGTGCTGCCCGAAGCGGACAACTTTGCCGTTCGCATCGAGCCGCTGCGCGACGAGGCCCTGCGCCGCGGCGCGACACACCTGCTCCTGGTCCGCCGGATCAAGCGCGATTGGTCCTGGGTCGAGGGCGTGGCCTATCGCTGCCGGACGGGGCAGCCGCGGTAATCGCCATCTGGCCGGACCGTTCTCCGGCTTCGTCAACGACCCACCAACCCTTTCCGCCTAACCTGCCGCCGACGGAGGGCGCAAACCCCTTGTCGGTGCTGGGATGCGGCTAGACCTCTGGACCCTGATCGTCGTCACCATCTTCGTGACGACCTTGCTGGGCGGCTTGCTGCTCTTCTCCTGGCGGCAGAGCCGCCGCATTGGCGCGCTCGCCTGGTGGGGGTCGGGCTTTCTTCTCGCCGCGTTCGCGTCCTGCCTCTTCGCCCTGCGGGGGCGTGCGCCGGACCTGCTCACGGTGGTGATCGCCAACGCGGCGATTTTCTGCTCGTACGGCCTTCTCTGGACCGGCTGTCGATCGTTTGCCGGCCGGAAGCCGAACTGGTGGGGCCTCGGCGCCGGCGCGTGTCTCTGGATCGCGCTCTGCGCCGTCCCGGCCTTCTACAACAACTTCGGGGCGCGCGTGCTCGCCGCCTCGCTCCTGACCGCGGGCTACTCCCTCGCCTGTGCGATCGAGATGCGTCGCACGTGTCCCGAACGTCTCGCCTCCCGCGCCCCCATCTGCATCGTGCTGGTGCTGCATGCCGTCGCCATGGCCTGCCGCCCGGGCGCTCTCATGGCTTTCGGCGCCAGCCACGACGCGACGATCTTCAGCATTCCGTGGATCACGGCCCATGCGTTCGAGGCCCTGCTCGCGACCGTGCTGCTCGCCTTCCTGTTTCTCGCGATCTCAAAGGAGCGTGTAGAGCAGGAGCAGAGGACCATGGCGTCCCGTGATCCCCTGACCGGCGCCCTCAATCGGCGGGCCTTCGTGGAGCGCGGCGAGCGCGAACTCGCGGCCGCCCAGCCCGGCGAGGAGGCCGTGCTGTGTTTGCTCGACATCGACCATTTCAAGGGCATCAACGACGCCCACGGCCACGCGGCCGGTGACACGGTGCTGGAGAATTTCGCCCGGCTCGCGGCAGATGCGCTGCCGCCCGGCTCCCTGTTCGCGCGGCTTGGCGGCGAGGAATTCGGCTGCCTGCTGCCGCGCACGAGCCAGATCGACGGCTACTACGCCGCCGAGTAT